>DASUTR010000929.1:0-2778 GCA_036374535.1 Polyangiaceae bacterium | reverse complement strand
TGGGACCGGGCCGAAGCCGTCCCGGGGCTTCGCGAGCGACGAACTCCGCGTAGTGGCCGGTCGGAACGAAGCAGAGTTCCTGGCTTTCGCCCTTGTCGGCGCCGGGGAGCGCGAGCCGCTTCGCTTCGGCGCGCACCGTCGTCTTGTCGAGCTCGCCGAGCGGAAAGACGAGACGTTCGAGCGCCGCCTCACCGAGAGCATGCAAGAAATAGCTTTGATCCTTGGAAGCGTCCCGCGCGCGATGGAGCTCGAGCCGCCCGTCCCGCTCGACGATACGCGCGTAGTGACCGGTCGCGATTCGGGCCGCGCCGAGGCGCTCTGCGATGCGCAAGAGCTCGGGGATCTTCACGCCGCGGTTGCAGCGTACGCAGGGGCTCGGTGTCGCGCCGGAAAGGTAGCCTTCGACGAACGGATCCACGACGGTTTGCCGGAAAAGGTCGCGCCGATCGAAGGCATAGTGGGCGAACCCGAGCTTGTCGGCGACTCGCCGGGCATCGTGAACGTCTTCGGGTGCGCAGCAACGGCCGCGCACCGAGCCGTCGTCCGGGTAGTCCCAAAGATGCAGCGTTACCCCCACGACGTCGTGCCCCTCGGCGAGCAGGCGGGCCGCGGCGACGGAGGAGTCCACACCTCCGCTCATGGCGACCAGAATCCTGTCGTTCACGATGCGAGCAGCGTAGCACCTCGGCAGCGCCGCGTTCGCACCCTTTCCTACACGGCGCGCCGTACGCGGCGGCGCGTAACGGGGTTCGGAAGCCTTTTGGGCTTCCGCCTCATAACGGAACGGTCCCGCCCCCACGCAATGGGCAAGGGCGCCGTCCGGCGCGAGAGCCTTCGAGGAGGCGTCGTGGCACTACCTTTTGATCGAGCAAAACTGGAACCCGCTGACGACGAAGACTCGGCCTTTCCACCGACGGAGCCCGCCTCTTTTTCGCCGAGACCCTCGGGGCGACCCTCCGCCGAGGTCGAGCACGTGTTTTTCAACGCGACTCCCGCGGCTCCCGCCTCGCTCGCACCGGCGCTGCCGTCGCTGCCGGCGCCGCCGATGAGAACCGTGTCACCGGAACGACTCGCGTTCGCGAAACTCCTCTTCGCGACGCTGTTCGGAACTCTCGCGCTGTTTCTCGGCTACGCGCTGCTCCGAGCCATCTAGTAGCTTCCGTTCGAGCTACTTCACCGAGGGGCTCGGGGCGTTCACGGTCTTCGGCTTCTTCACGGGCCGCGCGTGATCGGCCTGCTCGATCGTCGGCCGCCGCCGTCGCTCGTACGGCGCGAGGATCACCGGCCGGCCGTCGCGCGCCGATTCGAGGATCGCCTCGACGACGCGAACGTCACAAAATCCTTCCTCACCGGAAGGCTCGGGCTCGCGATCTTCGAGGATGCACTCGGAGAAGTAACGGAGCTCGGGAGCGAACTGATCGCCGCGTTTGAACTTCTTGGTCTTCGTTTCGCCCTCGAGCGTGAGGTGGTGAACGATCGGCTCGACGTACTCGTACGCCGGCTCGACACGGAGATCGCCCTCGCTTCCCGCGATGCGGTAGCTCGAAACACCCGCCACGCTGTTGCTGACGCAAAATTGCGCCAGGCGGTCGTCCGGAAAGCGCAGCACCGCCGTGACGGTATCGTCGACGCCGTCTTTCTCGACGGCCGTAGCCGTGACGAGCGTCGGCTCGGCGTCGAAGAGATGGCGCGCCGCGTTGATGCAGTAGACGCCGAGATCGTACGTCGCGCCGCCCGCGACCTCGGGCTCACGTCGAATGTCACCGCCTCGTACGACGTGCGTGAAGAAGGAGCTGAAGAGCGTGGGCGTACCGAGCTTGCCCGAGCGCGCGAGCTCCATCGCCTCGAGCGTCGCTTCCTCGAAGTGGAGGCGGTAAGCGGTCATGAGCTTGACGCCCTTCGCCTCGCACGCCTCGATCATGCTGCGGCAATCCTCTGCGGTGGGCGCGAGCGGCTTTTCGCAGAGTACGTGGACGCCGAGCGCTGCCGCGCGCAACGTGAACTCCTTGTGGTGGGTGTTCGGCGTCGCGATGTAGACCGCGTCCGCGCGGCTGCGTTCGACCGTCGACTCGAAGTCGGCGTAGTCTCCGTCGAGCTCGAATCCGTACTTCTCGCGCAACGCCGCGCGCTTCTCGGCGTCGCCCGAAATCACTGCGACGAGCTCGGAGTTCTCTTCGGCATGCGCGAACGCCGGCAGGACCGCGATCTGCGCGATGTTGCCGGCCCCGACGACCGCGTAGCGAATTTTCCTGTCGTTCTTCATGCCGGTCCGAGGTGCACGAGCCGCGCCACCCCGAAAGGCGTGCCGGAAGCGCGCCCGTCGCGGCGAATGGCGCCGTTCGTCTCGCCTGGAGCAGCGTGCCCTAGTGAATGGCGCCACACGATGCGTGGGGCGCTTTGCGGCAGCCGGTCTACCGACGGCGATGTCAGGACGAGCACGGTTCTTTTGCTACCGCGTGATTCAGTGACCGCCTTGAAGCACGGTGCGCACGGCGCTCGTCACCCGATCGACGAGCTTCGCGGTGAGATCGATGGCTTCGCTGTACCGATAGATGCCGGCCTGGAGCGCGATGAGCTCAGCGGCGTCGAGCTTCGCGTAGCCGCGAGCCGCCCCGGCGACGATGCGCTCGCCGGTCTCGACGTTGCGGCCGATTCGACGCAGCGCAAGCTCGAAGCTCGACGGGCCAGGGTCGGGGCGGCTCGCCGCCGGGGAAACTGGCGAGCTCGATGGGAACGTTTCCGGGGCGCGAACGGGAACACCGTCGAGGCGAATGCTCA
>DASUTR010000928.1:0-4019 GCA_036374535.1 Polyangiaceae bacterium | reverse complement strand
CTTACTGGTCTACCCGCGCAAGCCGGCGCTTCACGGTCGTTCGCCCCGTTCCTATTTGCTCCGGACGCGTGCAGAAACCAGCCGACGTGTATCCGCGACAGCCTTCGAGCCGAAATCGAACGCTCCGTCGCTTCGAGCGCGCAAATGCGAGTGCTGCTGGCGCCGCCGTGGAAGCTCATTCACGACGTGGAGCATGGCGCGTGGGAGCTCTACAATCTTGGAGTCGATCGCCGCGAGCGCACGAACGTTTATGATGCCTCACCTGGTAGGGCGTCGAGCCTTCGCGCCCGGCTGCTCGACGGACGCGACTGACGCCGCGTCCGGGAATCGAAAGGTCTTCCCGCGAGCCGATCCCTCCAACGCGGGTGCACCGAGTGTGTCGATATGATCCACTTTTCGAGATGCGTCGCAGGGCGCGCGAGGGCGGCCGACATTGACGATCGGTTGCGTCGAGGGCACGCTCGAAGGCGAACGGAAGCCTATGCTGGGTGGCAGCGGGTTTCTCGGCTCCTCAGCTGAGATCGTTTGCGCGGCGACGCTGCCGCGCGTAATGCGAACCGTTGCCTGCGGTTGGGATCGAGTCGTGAGTTCCTTGCGAGAATCGTTCTCCGAGAAATGGTGGCCCGGCACGCCCACTAACGAAAGGCGGGATACCGGGGATGCCGGGCCGAACTGGCAGGAGCAAGACGCATGCCGCCGACCATGCGACGGCGCACCGCTGAAGCCGCTCGCGCACTCCTCGGCCGGCACACGTATGGCGCGAGACGACACGTATGGGTCAGCGCGAAACGACGCCAGGCGTGTCGATCGAATCAGGGCCATCGCGAACTGCTGTCCCGACGGTGAGTACGCGCCACGTCAGCTTGGCACGCATCCTGCTCGCGTGCGGCGGGACGCGAAGTGCCACGGGCTCCGGCGTCCCTCTTTCGAACTCGGAGCCGTGTGAGACTCGCCCTGAAAGTAATTCTTGCAAGCGTCCTCGGGACGTTGGCGGTGCTCGTGATCTTTGCCTGGGTACGGGTGGATCGCGAAGTAGCCCTTTTCGATTCGGACATGCGAAAGGACCACCGGCTAATCGGAGCAACCCTGTCGGTCAGCGTGCGCAGCACCTGGTCCTCTCTCGGGCCGGATCGAATCCTCGAGCTCATTCACCGTGCGGACGCCGAACGCCCGGGCCTTCGTATCGCCTGGGTCCATCGTGACGGAAGACCGAGCACGGGACCGCCGCTATTCGCGCAACCCGCCCTCGACGGCTTGCATACCATCGACCAGCAGGTCCTGGCGGATTCCGGCTCGGCCGAGCGACAGTATCTGGTCACGCGTGTACCCGTGCGCAACGGGACCGAGCTGCTCGGTGCCATCGAGATCGCCGAGACCATGGACGCTCGGGACAGATACATCCGAAGTAGCATCTGGAACACCGTTCTGGCGACGCTGGCCATGATCGTCGTTTCCGGGGCGGGCGTCGTGATCTTCGGGCTTTGGCTGGTGGGAAAGCCCCTCCGTCTCCTCGCGGCCAAGGCCAAACGTGTCGGCCAGGGTGATCTCGGCGGGCCGCTCGACCTCCGGCAGAAGGACGAGATCGGGGAGCTCGCGGCGGAGGTCAACGCAATGTGCGATCGGCTTGCGGAGGCGGACGCGCGAACGAAGGCCGAAACGATCGCTCGTATCGAAACACTCGAGCAGCTACGCCATGCCGACCGCCTGATCACCGTGGGGCGCCTGGCCGCGGGGATTGCACACGAGCTCGGCACTCCGCTCAACGTCATCGTCGGCAGGACGAAAATGCTCAGAAGGGGAAGTCTCGATCCGGCAGTTTCGAGCGAATACCTTGCCGTGGTTGCCGAGCAAGCCGAGCGCATCACCGCCATCATTCGGCAGCTCATGGACTTCGCGCGGCCTCGAGAGCCCAGAATTTCTGCGGTCGATTTGCGGACGATTGCGCGATCAATCGCCAAGCTCTTGGCGCCAATGGCCAGGAAACGAAATGTTTCGCTCACGGTGACATCTCACGACTCCGTTCTGGCGCTCGGTGACGCAATGCAGCTCGAGCAGGTTCTCTCGAATCTCGTGGTCAATGCCATTCAGGCGTGCGAAGAAAGCGGTCGCGTCACCATCTCTTTCGGGCTCGGAGGAACCGAGGGCCGCACGAACGGCTCGCCCGCGGGCTCCGGTAGCGCTTACCTGCGAGTCTCGGACGACGGTCACGGGATGGACGAAGCGACTCGCTCCCGCATTTTCGAGCCATTCTTCACCACCAAAGGAGTCGGTCACGGTACGGGGCTCGGCTTGAGCGTGGCCCACGGAATCGTCGAAGAGCATGGGGGATCCATCAGTGTTTCCAGCGAAATAGGACGCGGAAGCACGTTCTCCGTCGTCCTTCCGACGGTGCACGGATGAAGCCCAGAGCCCTCATCGTCGACGACGAGCAGGCCGAATGCGAGCTCTTCGCCGACGCGCTTCGGCATGCCGGCTTCGAGCCGCAATGGGTTCAAGATCCCAACAGCGCGCTCGAGCTTTTGTCCCATCGTCAGTTCGAGGTGATCGTCACCGACCTCAACATGCCGACGATGAACGGCTCCGAACTCTGTCGCCGCGTAAAGGATGTCCTTCCGCATCTGCCCGTCGTGGTCGTCACGGCGTTCGGCAGCATCGACGGCGCGGTAGATGCCATGCGTTCGGGCGCCTACGATTTCGTCACGAAACCCTTCGACGTGGACGCCGTGGGTCTAGTTCTCAAACGGGCGGTCGAGCACCATGCGCTGCGATGGGAAGTGGATGCGCTCCGCCGAGTCGCCGACAGCTCGCAGCGGTACGGCGAGCTCCTGGGTACCAGCGCCAACATGCGAAAGCTGTACGATGTGATCGAACGCGTCGGGAACAGCGATGCAACCGTGCTCGTCAGCGGCGAAAGCGGCACGGGGAAAGAGCTCGTGGCGCGCGAAATTCACAGGCGCGGCCGGCGGCCGGAAGGCCGATTCGTGGCCGTCAATTGCGCCGCAATGCCCGAACCCCTTCTCGAGAGTGAGCTCTTCGGTCACGAGAAGGGTGCTTTCACCGATGCACGTGTCCGGCGCGACGGCCTCTTGATTACCGCGAGCGGCGGCACCCTGCTGCTCGACGAGATCGGTGACATGCCGCTGCTGCTCCAGGCCAAGCTCCTGCGGGCGCTTCAGGAACGTTCGTTTCGACCGCTCGGTTCGAGTCAAGAAGTCCCGTTCGACGCGCGCATCCTGGCAGCGACGAACCGTGACCTCGAGCTTGCGGTGGAGCAGGGACGATTCCGCGAGGATCTGTTCTATCGCATCAACGTCATCCAGGTTGAGCTGCCTCCGCTTCGAGCGCGTGCTGGAGACGTGTTGCTGCTTGCCCAGAGCTTCCTCGGTGAGATGGCCGTCCGAAGCGGCAAGACGGTGAGCGGGTTCACGACGCGCGCCGCCGAGCGGCTGATGGCGTACGACTGGCCGGGCAACGTGCGCGAGCTCAGGAATTGCGTCGAACGTGCGATTACGCTCACGCGTTCGGAGCTCGTGGATCTCGACGATCTTCCCGAAAAAATCCGGGACTACAAGGCCGCGCACCTCGTCGTGATGGGCGACGATCCCAGTGAGATCATTTCGCTCGAAGAACTCGAGCGACGCTATATTCTGAAGGTCATCGAGGCCTGCAAGGGCAACAAGAGCAGGGCGGCGCGGGCGCTCGGAATCGGACGCAAGACGCTCTATCGCAGGCTCGAGAGCTTCGGCATTTCTCCGTCCGAAGACGACTAGACGACCGATCGATTGGGCACCTTCCGAAAGGTTTATTGGAGAAAACATGCGACCAACTCCGTTCCTCCTCTGGATTGCGGCGTGCAACGCTGCGTGTGGCTCGAGCCCTCCGCCGGCCACTCGAACGTTCGTCGAGACGCGTCCGACCGAAAGCGGTCCAGACGCTCAACGTCCCCCGCCTGACGAAACGACGGCGTCCAACGTCGCGATCTCGGCAGACATCAGAAGCGCGTGCGGTATCTCCGAGGT
>DASUTR010000927.1:0-6109 GCA_036374535.1 Polyangiaceae bacterium | reverse complement strand
TCGCCGTTCCGCCCACGGAGCTTTTGCCCGCGGCGCCGGGGGGACCGCCGAGCTCCGCGGTACAACCCGCGAGCGCGAAAACGAGGGTGAAGAGCGATAGTGAGGAGACCGAGGCGTACGTCTTCAGTTGTGCCACCGGATCGCCTCCTTCCCGTCGTCGCCGAACGTGGTCATGTTCACACCGAAGAGGCTCGCGAGCGTGATGAAGAAGTCGCCGTACGTCTTCACGTTCGCGTAGTTGCGGCTCGTCGGAAACGTCACGAACCGATCGGGAACGACGAGCCCGCCGAGCGTGCCGGCGAGCAGAATCGGTTTGTCGTCATGGTTGTGGAAGTTGCCGTCGGCGATTTCGCTCGAGATCCACACGAGCGAGTTGTGAAGTACGCTCTGCCCGTCGGCGTCCGTGATCATCGAGAGACGCCGGACGAACGAGGCGATCTGCTCCTGCTTCCAGAGCACCATGGCGCGAAACTTCGCGAGCAAGTTGGGATCCCCCGTGTGGTGCGACACCGTGTGGTCGGCGGCTTCCCCGCCGATGGCCGAGACGCCCGGAATGAACGAGAGATTTCGGTTGCTGAGCGCGTCGCCCATCATGAACGTGATGACGCGCGTGATGTCGCACTGCAGAGCGATCGCCATGAGCTCGTGCATGTACGTGAGCTGATTCGTGAAGTTCTGCGTCAGATTCGAGGCGGGCGCCGTCGGGGGCGTGCAGCGGGCCGGCGGCGTCGTGTTCTGGATTTCCGCTTCGAGCGTGCGAATGCCGGTGAAGAGCTCGTCCAGCTTGATGCGATCCTCGGCGTTCAGGCGATTGAGCAGCGTGCTGCCGTCGGAGAGCGCGGTGTCGAGCACGCTCTTGCGCATGGCGAGCCGCATCTGCGCTTCGGTATTCGACTGACCGGGATCGACGCCGGCGAACAGACGATCGAACGCCTTCCTCGGGTCGATCTCTTTGCCGAGCGGCGTTGCGGGCCCCTGCGGGTACGAAACCGTGCCGTCGGCGTTCGCGACGCGCTGCCCCTTCCACGAGATGCTACGCGTGTAGTCGGTTCCGAAGACATCGGACGGACCTGCGTTGTGCGTACCGAGCTGGATCGAGGCGATGCCGCGGCAAGGTCCGATGGCGTCGGCGATCACCTGGTCGATGGAGGAGTTGGTGACCTTCTGATTCGCCGTCGGCTTTCGCGCCGTGAGCAGCGCTCCGCAGCCGATGGCGTGGTCGCCGAACTCGCGCCGGCGCTGCTGGTTCTCGAGGCCGCCGACGAACGTCAGGTGCTGCTTCAAGTCCTGGAATGCCGCGAGCATCGGCGGAAGCGCCCACGCGCTGCCTGCACCGCCGGACCCCTTCGGCTTGTGCTCGTCCATCTTGTGGCCGTTCGCGAACATGTATCCGACGAAGCGGCGTACGGGCGTGCACGCCTGCTGCGCCGACGCGTTCGGCGTATGAAGCAGCGAAGGGAGCATCGGCAGCGTGATGGTGACGCCCGCCGTTCGAATGAATCGGCGACGAGAGAAGCGGCCGGGGTCTCGCGCCGCAGGAGGTTTTTGGCTCATGGTGTCCGGGCAACGCGATGTCGCGTGCCTCCCCTTCCAATGTGTCTCGGGGCGCTTCGCCTTCACTCGAGAGGCCACGAATCGGTGCTCAGCGCGAATCCGTCCGCCCTCCACGGAAAAGTATCGATTTGGCCGTACGGACCCGTGGCACGGCGCATGCACTCCCCGGAGTCACCATGGCCGACCCGAACGCATCCGAGCGCGAGCCCATCTGGTGGATCGCCGAATACACCGTTATCTGGCAAGACGCCGAGCCGGCGCTGCGCGGCGAATTCGACCGCCGCTTACGCGAACAAGAGAAGGCACAAGGTCCCGACAATTCGGTCCTCGGCCACAACGACACGCCGAGGAACGTGGCCGTCGAGCGCGCGCATCGCGTCCCCGACGACGACTGGGAAACGGGCCTGAGCTGGGACGACGCGCGCGCCGGTCTGCGATTCGGTGTGGGCGCCCGCGCGAAGTATCAAGAACACACGCACTGGTCCGAAGCGCTCGAAAATCGGTTGCGCGAGGACTGGGACAAAACGTACCAGCCGAGCCTGTGGCAGCGCATCAAACGCGCCGTGCGCCGCGGCTTCGAGCACAAGTCGCTGAACGACTGATTCGCGTCACCGACCGTCGTTCGCGTTCGACGACTCCGGCAGCGTCGCGTTCACATTTCTTTCCATACGCGCGACGGTCATACGACAAACATCCAGTCTGCGGTGATCTCGCGCGCTCGATCCGCGCGATGCGGACGCCGACGTGCCTCGCAAGCGGATGGGCAGTTACCTTTAACCAGCAAGCTCCGCGCCCACCAAGGAAATTCCACGATGCAACGGCAAGGTCGTTTCTCCGTCTCCGCTCCGATGGTCTTCGCGAGCGTCACTGTTTTGGCGTCGTGCGGCTCGGACCGCTCGCCGTTCGAGAAAGGTTCTGGCACGTCGGGCTCCGCTGGCGCATCGGGAGTCGCGGGCTCGAGCAGTGGAGGCACGACGAGCAGTGGAGGCACGACGAGCAGCGGAGGCACGGTTGCGACCGGCGGCGCTGCAGCGGGAATGAGCAACGTGGGAGGTACCGCAGGCTCCGCCGGTACGGCGGGAACCTCGGGCGCCGGCACGTCGGGCGGCTCCAGTGGCACGGCGGGCAGCGGCGGCTCCGCCGGCAGCGGCACGATGACGACGAGCGGCTGCGGGAAAGCCGCCGCGCTCACGAGCGGCCGCGCGAGCATCGACGTCGCCGGGAAGATGCGCGAGTACATCCTCGCGATTCCGGACGACTACGATCAGAACAAGCCGTACCGGCTGATCTTCGGCTGGCACCCGTGGGGCGGTTCGGCGCAACAAATTGCGCAGCAGGGCTACTTCGGGCTTTCGACCGCCAGCGACGGACAGGCCATCCTCGTCGCACCCGAAGGTCAGGACTTCCAAGACAATGGACTCGGCTGGGGTAACGCCGACGGCGAAGACGTCGCCTTTCTTCACGCCATGGTCGAGCGCTTCAGCGCCGGGCTCTGCATCGATCAGAGCCGGATGTTTTCGACCGGCTTCAGCTTCGGCGCGATGTTCTCGTTCACGCTCGCGTGCACGGAAATGGGCATGATGCGCGCCATCGCACCGATGGCCGGCAACGCCACCACGAGCGGCCGCTGCGAAAGCAGCACACGCTCCGTCGCGACCCTGGCGTTCATCGGGGTCGATGACAGCCTGATCTCCGGCCACCGCCAGGCCGTCCAAATTTTCGTCGAACGCAACGGCTGCACGGACCAAACCATGCCCGCGCAGCCGAGCTGGTGCGACGGTCTGAACTCGAACTACGAGCCGTGCACCTGTGTCCAATACCAGGGCTGCAAGACGGGCTACCCCGTCGTGGAGTGCGAGTACAACGCCGGCCACGTCTTCGCTCCGAGCGCGGGCGCGACGCTGTGGAATTTCTTTTCGCAGTTTTGAGCGCCGGCCCGGATCAGAACGGTCCCGAAACGTCCGCGCACTGTTCCCGGTGGCCGGCGCAGTACGTCGCGACGCACGAGTCGTAGTCGGCGAGCTCCATGGCGCATTCGGCCGCTGCGTCGCAGAGATCTTCCAGCGCCTCGTCGCAGTCGAGCAGGTTTTGGTAACGAATACGGCAGCGACCACCGACGATGATGCTGTCGAGGTTGATGCAGTAGGTCATGCAGCTTCTGCCGGTGTCGGCGCCGTCGCAGCTCTTGTTGCTTTCGCAGAGCAGCCGGCAACGCGCGATGTCGCCTTCGGTTGCTTCCTCGGCGCCCGAGGTCTGGCAAGCTCCGAGGTAGCTCATCGCGAGAAGCGCGAGCAGGCTGGCGAGGATGTGTCTCACCGTTTTCGCGGGGGGGCGTAAAAGCCGAACGTGCGGGCCCGCGCGCGCGCTGTCTTCCGAGCATGGGCTTCGGCCCGCACGGAGTAGTCGAGCTCCATCGTGTTCTTGGGCATGACGTTCGGCCACTCGAATACGAGCTTTTCGCCGATGGGCAGTCCTCGCCAGAGCGGAGCGAGCGCGTCGAGGCGAGCTACCACTCGCTCGACGCGCGTCGTGTCCTCGGTCCGCCATGCGGGAGCCGAGCGCTCTGGATCCGGGCGCTGGCCGTGTTTGCGCCGCCACGCGACGTCACACACCGCGGCGAGCCGTTCCGACATCGCCATCTCGGAGCCCCCGCGTTCGTCGCGCATTCGTCGCGTGCGCTCGCGGCGCCGTTGTTTTCGTTGCCGTCGCGCTCGTTCTCGAGGACTCGAGTCGCGCTCCGCCGTGGTGACGAACGTCCCCGCGCCCTGCGCGGCGCTCCCGAAGACGCCGTTCGCGAAGCCGAGCTCGGCCTCGACGACGTAGTGAACGAGGTCGTGCGGAATGTCGTCGTCGTAGCCGGGCGCCGGATCCATCGCGCGCGCGGGCTCGCCGGTTACGGCGACGATCACGGCGTAGCGCCGCGTGCCGGTTCGGTGGAAGGAGACGAGCACCGGGTTACTCTGAGGCGAGAGGGGCCGACAGTCTACTCGTCGGCGGAAATCTGCTCCCCTTGCTTGGAACGTAGCGGAGAGCAGGCGCTCATGAGCTCACCCGGTCACGAACTCCACCGCCGCCGTCTCGAGATTGTACGGGAAGCTTCGCGACGAAACCCCGGCTCGTCGCGTCACCACGTCACCAGCGTGCTCGTACTCGATGAAGCCCGGCGCTGAGCCGGGCTTGCCGGGCATGGACGTGCCGTTGAGCCGGACGGAGCGGGCATGTCCGATGCGAAAGACTTCGCGGGAGATGGCGAGCTTCGAGGGCGTATCGACGAGGAGCTCGCAGGCGTGCTCGAGCTTCAGCGTGAGGACGCTGCCGCTGATGGTGCAAGCGAGTGGCCGGAACGTATCGTCGAACCGCCGCTCGAACGGCGCTACCCATTCGTCGAAAATACGGAGCGCGCTCGGTGAAAAGTTCGGCAGGGCCAACTCGAGAATCTCGAGGAGGTCGCGCGCGCTGGTTCTTCCGCCCAGGGTATCCGTGTCGAGCAGCGGCCAGAGGGGAAAGCAGAGAGAAGCGCGCGGTTTCGAACCGGACGCTTCGTCACCGACTACATCCGATTCGTTCCCCATCGAAGGCCACCTCGTCGATCCACACGTCGAATTCCTCGGGCATCGTCTCCGGCTGGTAAAGCCACCATCCGACGTAGACGGACTCGAACTCGGGGAGCAGGTATTGCTGCGTGGAGGGCCCGCCGTGCTCGGTTGCGCTCGTGCGGAGGGACGGGAGCTCGACGCCGTCCCAATAGAAGCGCGTTTCGTCGGTGTCGCCCTTGTGGAGCCATTCGACGCAGATCCAGGTGTCGACGGGAACGGCGTCGCCCGAGTCTTCGTCGAGGATGGTCCAGTCGCCCGTGGGACCATGATCGGTTCCGACGCCGAAACGATTCTCGGTGTTGTCGTATTGACCGCCGACGCGGATTTCGGCGTCGTTGCCGCCGCCGACGGCCGCAGCGATGCTCCAGTGCGCCCACTCGGGAGCGGTGGGCATGGTGTCGAAGTAGACGAACACGCGGCCCCAATAAGTGTTGTTCGTGGCCGGGAAGATGGCGGTCGTGTGGAGTAGCGAGAGGCCGTTGTCCGTCGTTTGGAAGTGGACCGAGCGCATGCCGCGGGCGGCGCGCGTGGAATCGATGGTCGGGGCGGGGCCTTGGACGCGCCAGCGGGTCGTGTTGACGGTCGCCGCTTCGAAGTCGTCGCAGAGGTCGAGGCCCGTGCCGCAGCGACTCGCGCCGAAGAACTCGTCGCGGTTCGTGGAGTAGCCCGCGGAGCCGCCGCTCGCCTTGCCGGCCGAGCCGCCGCTTCCGCCGGTCGCCTTGCCGCCGGCTCCGCTCGTTCCGCCGCGTCCACCCAGCGCGCCACCGGTCCCGCCGGTCGCCTTGCCGGCGCCTCCGCCGGTCGCGGTGTTTCCACCGCCGCCGCCGCCGGCGCCGCCGTTGGAGCTGCCGCTTCCGCCGCCCACGCTGCTTCCGCCTGTCGTACTTCCACCCGTCGCGGTGCCGCCGCCGCTGTTTGCGCCGCCGGTGAGTGAGCCACCGAGTCCGGAGCCTCCGATC
>DASUTR010000926.1:0-3497 GCA_036374535.1 Polyangiaceae bacterium | reverse complement strand
AATTTCCGGCGCCCCGCCCAGGAAAATCAGTCTCGTACCACGCACACGTGACTCGTCTGGACGGGTTCGCCGCCGTGACCGAGGGAACGTTCAAGGTTCGCTTCAAGACGGCAGCGGGCGTCGCGAAGGAAGCGACCCAGGTGGGCGTCAAACGCCCTGGCATCTTCGCGTTCGAAAGCCCCGCGCCTCCCGAGGGCACGTACACGCTCGAGATGGTCTACGAACACGCGGGCAAGTTCGACACTTTCGACTGCGGAACCGTCGCGGTTTCGGACAAGCCGCCCGCGACGGAAGAGGCGCCCGGCTCGACCATTACCTTCCTCAAGGAGTCGCAGTGGAAGATCCCTTTCGCGACGGCATGGGCCGACGAGCATCCCCTAGCGAGCGAGATGGAAGTCGCTGCTTCCGTAGAGCCCGCGGCAACGGATCAGCTCACGGTCGGCGCGCCGACAGGGGGGCGTTTCTTTCACAACCCGAAGCTCTCACTCGCCGAGGGTCTTCGCATCAAGAAGGGCGACGTGCTCGGAACGATGGCGCCGACCGTCGCGGGGGACGACTACAGCCGTCTCCAATTCGCGGTCGAAGAGGCCCGCCTCGCTCGGGATCAGATAGAGCGCGAGATCGCTCGCGTCGAGCCCCTCGTCGAGCAGCAGCTACTGCCCGAGCGGCGCCTCGCCGAGCTCCGGAACGAGCTCGAGACCCAAAGCGCGAGACTCGGCTCCGCAGGAGCTCGCCTCGGCCGCGTGACCGCGCCGGGCGGCGAGGGAGGGCTCCCCATCAAGTCGAGCCTCGAGGGTTTGGTTGCGCAAGTTCTGGTGCCGAATGGTGAGCCCGTCGAGGCGGGTGCGGCCTTGGTTCGGATCGCAGGCACCGACCATCTCTGGATCAGGGCGCGCTTCGTCGCCAAGCCGGCCTCGATGTTCGTCGATCCGAAGCCGGCTTCGGTGCGGCTTCCGACGGGCAAGCGCGTCCCGCTCGACTCGGCCGGAGCTCGCTTCCTTTCCTCGTTACCGGTCGTGGACCCGGCCTCGCGCATCGCTACCTGGCTCGTGGACGTGACGCCGTCCGTGGGAAATCCCGCGGCGCCTCCGGCTTACGCAGATCTTCGTGCGGGAGCGAGTGTCGTCCTCGTCGTACGCTTCGGCGTTCCTCGGAGTCTGCTCGCCGTCCCACGCGAGGCCGTGGTCGAGATCAATACGAGACCGTACGTGTTCGTTCAGGCGGCTGGAGAACACTTCGAAAAGCGCGCGGTCACGCTCGGTCGAGAGGACGGGCCCTGGGTGGAAGTCGTCGCCGGCGTGAAGAAAGGCGAGCGCATCGTCGAAAAGGGCGGGTTCGACATCCATCTCGCGTCGCTCATGGGCACCGTCGAATCTCACCGCCACTAACCGGCTCGCCGCGATGTTCGACTCCATCATCCGGCTCTCCCTCCGCAATCCGTGGCTCGTCGTTGCCGTGACCGTCGTTCTGGTCGGGCTCGGGCTCCTCGAGGCTTCGCGGATTCCCCTCGACGTTCTTCCTGAGCTTTCGGCGCCGTCGGTCACGGTCGTGACGGAGGCGAACGGCCTTTCGCCCGAGGAAGTCGAAAAGCTCGTCACGCAGCCCGTCGAACAATCCCTCAACGGCTCATCCGGTGTCCGGCGTATTCGGTCGTCGTCAGCGATCGGAATTTCCCTCGTTTGGGTCGAATTCGATTGGGACGTTCCGTCGCTCGTGGCGCGACAGGTGGTTGCCGAGAAGCTCGCCGCCGCACGAACGGCCTTGCCCCCGAGCATCGAGCCCGTGATGGCGCCGGAGTCGTCCATCATGGGCGAGATCATGTTCGTAGGCCTCACGGGCAAGGATCCCGTGACCGGCGTCGAACTCCGAGACGCCGCAGAATGGGTCGTGAGGAGGCGGCTGCTCGGCATTCCCGGCGTTGCTCAGGTCGTACCGATCGGTGGGGGCGTGAAACAGGTCGAGATCGTGCTTTCCCCCGACAAGCTCATGGCGAACCGGGTCGGGGTCGATGAGGTGCTTCACGCTCTCGATGGGATCTCGCGGAGCTCGCCCGGTGGCTTCCACGTCGCCGGCGCCGAGGAGTACGTGATTCGGGGCGTCGGCCGCCCCCGTTCGCTCGACGCGCTCGGCCGGACCGCCGTCCGTCACGAGGACGGAGTGCCGATCACCGTCGCCGACGTAGCGGAGCTTCGCTTCGGGGAGGCACCGCGGCGGGGCGAGGCGGCGCTCGACGGCAAGCACGGCGTCGTGCTCAAGGTTCAGAAGCAACCCCAAGCGAACACCCTCGAGCTCACGAAACGACTCGACGTTGCGCTCGACGACATCGCGAAGTCGCTGCCGCCCGGAATTTCTCTCTACCGGAAGGGCTTCCGGCAGGCCGATTTCATCCAGGTGGCTCTGAGCAACGTGATGACGGTCCTTCGCGACGGGGCGATCCTCGTCACGATCGTGCTCGCGCTCTTCCTCATGAACTGGCGGACGACGCTCATCTCCTTGCTCGCGCTGCCGCTCTCGTTGCTCGCGGGGATCCTGGTGCTTCGGCAGAGCGGCGCTTCGATCAACACGATGACGCTCGGTGGGTTTGCGATCGGCATCGGCGTCTTGGTGGACGACGCGATCATCGACGTCGAAAACGTGTATCGAAGGCTTCGCGAGAACGCGCTCCTTTCGTCCGAACGTCGCCGCCCCATTTTCGACGTAGTCTACGACGCTTCTCGCGAGATTCGGAGCTCGGTCGTCTTCGCGACGGCCATCATTCTCCTCGTTTTCGCGCCGCTCTTCTTTCTGAGCGGCATCGAAGGGCGTCTGCTACGGCCCCTCGGCGTCGCGTTCGTCACGAGCATCGCCGCTTCGCTCGTCGTCGCGCTCACCATCACACCCGTTCTCTGCATGTTCCTGCTCGGTCGTCTCGAGCTCGAGGAAAAAGACCGCGAGGCCTTCCTGGCGCGCCATTTGAAGCGGCTCTATCGGCCGGTCCTCGAACGAGCGCTGCGCGTGCCCATGCCGATCGCGATGGCGTCACTCGCCGGTGTCATCGCCGCGGGGGTCGCTTTCGCGTCCTTCGGGCGCTCCTTCCTGCCCGAATTCAACGAAGGCTCGCTGAACATCGCGGCCGCGACGGCCCCCGGCACGTCGCTGCCTACTTCCGACCGAATCGTTTCACGTCTCGAACGCTTCCTCGTGTCACACCCGGCCGTAACCTCGGTGATTCGCAGTACGGGCCGGGCGGAGCGCGACGAACACGCGATGGACGCGAATTTCTCCGAGCTCGAGGTGGGGCTCGACCTGAAAAAGGGAGATCGGGAGGCAATTCTGAGCGAGATCCGTGAGAAAGCAGCGCTGATCCCGGGGCTCGCCGTCGCGGTCGGACAGCCCATCAGCCATCGCATCGAACACCTCGTGAGCGGCGTTCGCGCCAATCTCGCGGTGAAGGTCTTCGGCACCGACCTCGACCAGCTCCGCGTTCTCGCAAGAGAGTGCGAGGCTACGATGAGGTC
>DASUTR010000925.1:0-2263 GCA_036374535.1 Polyangiaceae bacterium | reverse complement strand
CGGCGCGAAGGCGTCCGTCGGACGATCCGTGATGCCCAAAAGGTCGGTGACCGTGTTCAGGTATTGGTTGTGCGTGAGGCGCGCGACGCGCGTGATGGGCGCGACGCCGCTCACCGCGCCGCCGCCCGAGCCGCTCGTGTTCCCCGAGCCCGCCGTGCCGCCTTTGCCGCTGCCGCCCGTTCCCGGCGTGCCGCCGGTCCCGCTCGACGCGGCGCCGCCGCCGTTGCCGTCGCCCTCCACGGTCCCGCTGCACGCGAGCGAAAGCAGCGCCACCCCCGTGAGCGCCGCCGGAAATGCACGAAGCTTGCTCATCCGGAGAGCACCATCATGACACGTTTTTTTTCGCTCGCTTCGCTCATTTTCGACGGCCCGGCGTGAAGGTAGGTGAAGGTCGGAGGTAAACTTGTCCCAGAGTGATGCGAGCGTTCGACGCGCCGAGACATGGCCACGTCATCGGGTTTTGATCATGAAAAGTGTCTCGAGTCGTGAGTTCGAGGCGATGAGGAGAGGGTCGTGAAAATTTCGGATGCGAAAGTCATCGTCTGCTCGCCCGGCCGGAATTTCGTCACGCTGAAGGTTTTCACGGACCAAGGGGTGTACGGCCTCGGGGATGCAACCCTCAACGGGCGCGAGCAAGCCGTCGTCGCCTACCTCGAGTCCCACGCCATACCGGCCCTCATCGGCCGGGACCCGCGGAATACCGAAGACATCTGGCACTTCTTCTACCGTGGCGCGTACTGGAAACGCGGACCCGTCACCATGGCCGCGCTCTCGGCGATCGACCTCGCGCTCTGGGACATCAAGGGCAAGATGCTCGGAACGCCGCTCTACAATCTCCTCGGCGGCAAGAGCCGCGAGCGCGTGCTCGTTTACGCCCACGCGACCGGACGCGATCTCGAAGAAACCGTGGACGCGGTCGGAAAGAAGATCGACCAGGGATTTCTAGCGGTGCGCGCGCAAGCGGGCGTGCCCGGCGTCGCCCGCGCGTACGGCGTCGCGAAGGGCGGGGGCGCGTACGAGCCTGCCGAGCCGGGCCTTCCCCGCGAAGAGACGTGGGATACGGCGAAGTACCTGCGCTTCGCTCCCCGCTTGTTCGAAGCGCTCCGAAAAGCGCACGGCGACGACGTGCACCTGTTGCACGATGTGCATCATCGTTGCACGCCGATCGAGGCCGCGCGTCTCGCGAAAGAGCTCGAGCCGTGTCGCCTCTTCTGGCTCGAAGATCCGGTGACGGCCGAGCTCCAGGAGAGTCTACGGTTGATCCGACGCCACTCGACGACGCCGATCGCCATCGGCGAGGTGTTCAACACCATCTACGACGTGACGACGCTCGTCACCGAACAGCTCGTCGATTACCTCCGCATGCCGCTCTGTCACGCCGGCGGCGTCACGCACCTCTCGAAGGTCGCCGCGCTCGCCGCCGCGTACCACGTGCAGACGGGTTTTCACGGCGCGACCGATCTCTCGCCCGTCAACCTCGCGGCGAGCCTGCACTTCGATCTCGCGATCAACAACTTCGGAATTCAGGAGTACATGCCGCATCCGGACGTGACGAACGAGGTCTTCAGGACCAACTACCGTTACGAAAAGGGCTACCTCGTCCTCGACGACACGCCCGGCATCGGCGTCGAGCTCGACGAGGCGGCCGCCGCGAAATTTCCCTATCTTCCGGCGTCGCTCCCCGTCGCGCGCAAGACGGACGGCACGGTATTTCACTGGTGAGCGGAGCACCTTCATCCCGCGACGAATCGTTGCTGCCGGCAGTCGAGCGAGCGACTGCAGGGCCAAAGCGCTCGCTCGTCATCCACCCGAACGACGGCGTCGCGGTCGCGCTCGTGGAGCTTGCTCCGGGTGAAACGCTACCCCAGGGCGAAGGCGCGCTCGTCGTCGCCGAGCGCATTCCCGCGGGCCACAAGCTCGCGCTCCGCGCGCACGAGCAAGGCGAGCTCGTCGTGAAGTACGGTCATGCGATCGGGCGCGCGACGCGCGCCATCGCGCCGGGCGAGCACGTGCACTCGCACAACCTCGAGACGCGCCTCACGCCCGACGCCGCCATCGACTACTCGCCGCGGGCAGCGAGCCCCGCGCCCGCGATCGAACGGACGTGGCGCGGCCTGCTCCGCGAAGACGGCCGGGCGGCGACGCGGAACGAGCTCTGGATCGTTCCGACGGTCGGCTGCGTCGCGCGCACGGCTCAGGCCCTCGCCGCTTCGTTCCGCGAACGGCTCCACGAATTTCCGAACCTCGACGGCGTGCACGCCTT
>DASUTR010000924.1:0-9797 GCA_036374535.1 Polyangiaceae bacterium | reverse complement strand
TGTAGTGAGCCCGCGTCGAGGATGACGTTTGCCGCTACACCGAGCTCGAACAGAAAGATTCCCGCGCGAAGCCCAGCGTCGAGACCGAGCGCCAGCATCTTGTAACGTGGATCGGGAACGTAATTTCCGTCGAGCTCGAAGTGCCGGTACGCAAAACCGGCGTGAGGTGTGATGCTGACAGCGTCGAGGCGAAACTCGAATTCGAGCTCCGACCGAAACGCGTAGGCGAGCGCGTCGAGCGATTCATCGGCGAGGCTCGACTGAATACCGAAGATCCGTTCGTAACCGAGACGAACGCCGAACCCCGACCCCATCCCGCACGTGCGGTGGGAAAGCGGCCGGTAGGTCGCGCGACCCGACGCGTAGGGCGCGTATTTCAGACGATACCCGCGCAGCGCGCCGCTCTCTTCCTCGACGAAATTGAACGAGCGTTGCGCGACGCCGCCGTGAAGCTCGACTTCGAGCCAGGGGCAGGCGTCCCGCGCCCCGGAGGCGGCGGGTTTGGTCTCGGATTTCTGCGGCGGTTCGGGTTTCGGCGGTGGCGGTGGTGGCGGCGGCGGAGAGGGCGGCGGTTCGGGTTCTGGTTCGGGCTCCGGCGGCGGTGGGGGTGGTAGCGCCGCCGGTTCCTCGCCTGCGGCGCGCACGAGGAACGGATCGAGCGCCGTGAAGAGCTCGAGGTTCAGCTTTTTGCGGAGTTCGGGCAGCGATCTGGCCTGGAACGCGAGCGTGCCGAGCGCCTTGCCGTCCCGACCGTTGATGACGGTGAGAACGAGCATGTAGCCCTCCTCGCCCTTTCCGACCTTGCCACGAAGCACGGCGAGGAGATCGAGTTTGTCGGCGAGCGCGGCGTAACCCTCGGGCGAGCCGTCGTTCACGCGCTTGTGCTTGTCGAGCAGGCGCACGCTCGCGACGTCGAGCGTCACCTCCGCCTCGAGCGCGGAAACGACCGCTTTTCGCACCTCCTTCACGTCCCCGCTCCCCTTGAAGTACTCGACGGCGATGCGGCGCGACTTTGCGGCGTCGGCTTGCCCGGTCGAGTCCGTCGGCGCCTGCGCGTAGACGCGCGCGGACTGGAAGCACGAGGTGGCGACGAGAAGCGCCGCTATGACGAATGACGAGCGACGCAACGGGACTCCGACTCAAAGCTCCGGCGTGAGCGTGTGGATGCTCGGGCATCATGCTATCGTGCCCTCGGCGCGATGATCCACCGCTCGCTCGGTCCGAGCCTGCTCGGCGCGCTCGTCTTCGGGGTCGCGGCCGGAACCAGCGAGCCGGCTTGGGCGTGCCTGACGACGACCTGTGCCGCGGAGGATCCGCCCGCGGGCTGCGCGCGCGACCCGGCGACCGATTGTTGGCTCGCGGGCGCCCCGCTTCAGTGGCGCGAGCCGTGCGTTTCGTTCTCGGTGGACGCGCGGGGCATTCCCCCCCTGGATTTGGGCCACGCCGAGGCCGAGTCGGTGGTCGTGAGCGCGTTCGCGCTCTGGCTTTCCATCGAGTGCGGCGACGCATTTCCTTCGATTGCCGTGCGCAGCCGGGACGCGCTCGATTGCGTGAAGGTCGAGTACAACCCCGAGGGGCCGAATTCGAACGGCGTCATCTTCCAGACGGCGAGCTGGCCGCACGATCCGAGCGCCATCGGCGTCACCACGGTGAGCTTCGATCCCGACACGGGTCGCATCGTCGACGCCGACATCGAGGTAAATCTCACGGGGCGCGGCCTCGACGTTCTCGGCGTCACCTACGTGCTCACCCACGAGGCAGGGCACTTTTTCGGCATCGATCATTCACCGGATCCGCAGGCGGTGATGTACGCGCAGAGTAGCTTCACGAGTTTCGACGCGCCTCCGGTCCTCGCTCCCGACGACGAGAACGCCATCTGCCTCGCCTACCCGCCGGACCGCACCGTCGGCGAGTGCGACTTCGAACCCGAGAAAGGCTACTCTCGGGTGTGCGGCGGCGACATCGAAGCAAGCTGCGCCGTGCGCTCGGTCGCGAGCGGAAGGGCCGGCGCGCCGCCCGTCGCGCTGATTTTCGCGGCGCTCGGCGTGCTCGTCGCCACGCAAAAAAGGCTCACGAGGCGAGGCATCCGCTTTGGTATGCTGCGTCCATGGCGGGCGACTCCGAAGCATTGAAGGTGAGCGAAGCGCGACTCTGGCGGCTCATCGAGGAACGAACGAAGGCCGGGGCGGACGTCGAGGCGATCGATCTCAGAATTTGGGATCTTTTCGGCGAGGAGTGGGCGGTCATGTTCACCGACCTCGTCGGCTTCTCGCGCCAGGTGGAGCGCTTCGGCATCCTTCATTTTCTACAGATCATCCACGAGCACCGAAAGCTCCTCTTGCCGATCGTCGAGGGGCACGACGGGCTACTCATCAAGGAGGAGGGTGACAGTCTGCTCATCCTGTTCCGGCGACCCGAGCGCGCCCTCACGTGCGCGAAGCAGATGCAGCGCGCCTGCGCGCTCTACAACGAGCGCCGCAAACCCGAGGAACAGATCGTGCTGTGCGTCGGCCTCGGTTTTGGGCGCGTGCTCCGCATCGGAGACAGCGAGGTTTGGGGCAAGGAGGTGAACGCCGCGAGCAAGCTCGGCGAGGACACGGCGAAGGGCAACGAGATCCTCGTCACCGAAGCCGTCAAGAAAGCGGTCGACGAGTCCGACGCGGGCGCTCTGTTCGAAGCGGCCGGCAGCGGCTTTGCCCCGAACGAGCACGTTTACCGCGTGGTCTAGCGTTCCGCGGCGGCGAGCGCGTGGCTCGCGGCGTCCCCCGAGCGCACCGCCGCGTCGATGCCGGAGCCGTGAAAAGCGGAGCCGGCGAGAAAGACGGAGCGACCCGCCAGCGCCGCTTCGAGCGCTCGCACCCGCTCGCGATGGGCATCGTCGAAGACGGGCAAGGCGTCCCGCCAGCGGGAGACCCACGCCGCGTCGAACGCGCTTCGAAGCGGAACCGCGCGCCGGATCGCCCGTTCGGCGCGCTCGGCCCAGGCCTCGTCCGAGAGCTCCCAATCGGACGTCGAGGGACGAAAGAACGCGCGCAGGAGCGCGCTCCCCTCGGGCGCCCGCTCTTGCAGCTTCGAGCTCACGAACGTGCACGCGCGAAAGCCCTCGTGCTGCTCCGACTCGGCGACGACGAAGCCGGTCGCGTCGAGCGGGTGTTCCACCGCCGACCGCGCGTACGCGAGCGAAACGGTGACGCTCGACAGCGTTTCGGCCCGAGCGAGCCCGAGCGCCGGTGCTCCGAAAGTCTCGCCGAGAAGAGCGCTCGCTCCGCGGGAGTTCGTCGCGACGACGACGGCGTCCGCCTCGTGTGCTTCGTCACGCTCGTCCTCGAGTCGCCACGCGTCTCCGGCGGGCGCGAGCCGCGCGATGCCGCTACCTGGCCGCAGGTCGACGTGTCCGGCGAGCGCCGCCGCGAGCGCGTCGCTGAGCTCGCCCATGCCCGCGCGAAACGCGCCGATGCCCTTGCCGAACTCCCGGCGCGCCACCTGAAATCCGAGCAGCATGCCCGCGGCGCCGGGCTCGAGCGGCGCGAGGCGCCTGCCATCGAAGCCGTACGAACGCGTGACGAGCTGGCCGACGAGGTCGCGCTCGATGCCGAGGTCGCTCGCGAGCGCTCGCACGGCTTCGCTTCCCGCGACGAAGCCCTCGGCACCGAGTTCGACCGTAAACCCGTCACGCCGCTCGGTGTGGAGCTGCCCTCCGAAACGCGGGGATGCCTCGAACAGGGTCACCCGGTCCCCCGCGGCCTTTCGCCGGAGCGCGACCACGAGCCCGGCAAGGCCGCCGCCGATGATCGCGATGCGCCGCACGAATCCTTCCCTACCATCCCCTTTCCGTTTGCGCACCGAGCCGTCGACCGAGCGGCGCGCGAACGAGCCACGACCGATCGAAACGGGCTCAATGACGCGGCCGCAGCGCGGCCAGGGCTTCGACCTTGCGGAGGAGCGCCTGAGGATTGATCTTGCCCTTGTAGACGTAGAGGGCGGAAACGTCGCTCTCGGCCAAGACGTCTTCGCTCACGCGCAGGCGCGAGCTCACTGCGAAGAGGATTTTCGCGCCGAGACCGTGCTCGGCCAGCTCGACGCGCTTCCAGACGCTCGCGCGGCTCCAGTAGCCCAGGACCTCGACGAAAACCTCGGCTCCGTCACGCGCGCGCACGAGCCGGAGATCGGGCACGCAGACGCCGAGACCGGGCAAATCGAAGAGTCGCTCGGCGGGGCTCGCGTGAAAGTCGCCGCGCGCGGCGTTCAACGCGTCGGCGAGTTCGACCACCTCGGAACGGAGCCCCGAATTTTCGTCGCCCGCGCGCGGCTTCGCGCCTCCGCTATGACGGAACACGAGCGAGCGGCTCCGCTCCGACCAGCGCACTTCGGCCGCGAGCTCGAGACTCGAGCAAGCTTCGAGCGCCGGCAGGGTGAGCGCGAGCTCGAGGCCGTACTTCGCGACGCCTTGAAAAAGGCTGTACGGGCCGTCGATTTCGATCCGATAGCCGCCGTCGTCGAGGCGCGTCGTGCGATGAAGCAGGCGGCGGAACTTGAGCTTGCGGAAGAGCTCGCGGTACGCGTCGGGCGTCGCGCAACGCACGTCCGCGACGACGCGCACTGCCCGGAGCAGCACGGCTTGCACCTGCGCTTGCCGGTACGCTTCGACGAGCGACTCGGGGCCTAGCGGCGAGCTCTTGACGAGCCGGTGAGCGCCACGGAGATCGGCGAACAGGGCCGCTTCGAGCGCCTCGGGCGTCATGCCGTTCCGCTCGGCAAGCTCGGCGATCAACGCGCTGCGATCGAACGCGTGCGGCTCGTCGGAGCGCCGGCGCGCCGCGGCTTCGAGAAACACCGCGCTGCGGAGCGCTGGACAGTCGACGCCTTCGGGCATCTCGAATTCGGAGCCGTCCTCGACGAGCTTCATGAGGCCGTTCAGGATGCGGCGCTCGCGCGGCGCGTGCTCGATGGCGAGCCACGCGCGCACGACGTCCTCGCGCGCCTGCCCGACGTGCTGGCGGGCGATGTCGAGCACGTCGCGCGCGAGCGCGACGGCTCGCTCTTCGAGTCCACGCTCGAACCCGAGCAGCTTGAGCTCGCCTCCCTTCTGCCGGACGCGCACGTGCTCGGGACTCAACATGGCCGGCTCATTGGTACGCCGAGTGAGCCCGGCGCCGCTCGCTCGTCCGCGCTTCGCCCGTGCCGGCGGAGACGAGCTCGTAGAGGATTGCCTGCTTGTCGCCCTGACGCCGGAGCACGCGACCTAGCCGCTGCACGTGCTCGCGCACCGAACCGGAGCCGCTGATGACGACGGCGACGTTCGCGTCCGGAACGTCGACGCCTTCGTTCAAGACTTTCGACGTGACGACGGCCCCGTAACGCCCGACCGAGAAGCGCTCGAGAATCTCGCTGCGCTCCTTCACCTTCGTCTGGTGCGTGATGATGGGCAGGAGGAACCGGCGGGCGACGGCGTAAGCGGTCGCGTTGTCTTGCGTGAACACGAGCACGCGGTCTTTTCGATGGAGCGAAAGCAAACGCTCGAGGTGCTCGAGCTTCTGCGACGCGGCGAGCGAAAGCTCGCGCTGGCGGCGGTAGGCCTTGAGCGCGCGAAGCCCGGGCGCGCTCTGCGAGGCGCGCATGACGAACTGATTCCAGCCCGTGGAGCTGTTCATGCGCACGCCGGAAGCGCGCAGGAAATCCAGATAGATCTTGCGTTCGCTCTCGTACTCGGCGCGCTCGTCGGGAGCGAGCTCGACGTCGAGCTGGACGGTCTCGTACTCGGCGAGGTACTCGCCAGCGAGCTCGACGATGTCGCGCCGATACACCGTCGGCCCGATGAGCCGCACGAGCTCGCTTTCGCGGCCGTCCGGGCGTTCGGGCGTCGCCGTGAGGCCGAGGCGGAACGGCGCGAGGCAGAGCTCGGCGGCGATGCGGTACGTTTCGCCCGGCAAGTGGTGGCACTCGTCGAAGACGACGAGGCCGAAGCGCGCGCCGAAGTGCTCCATGTGCAGGTACGCCGAATCGTACGTGGTCACCGTGAGCGGGCGGACTTCGTGGGAGCCGCCGCCAACGATGCCTACCTCGCACGCGAAACTCGTGCGCAAGAGATCGTACCACTGCCGCACGAGGTCGAGGGTCGGCACGACGACGAGCGCGCTCCGCCGCCGATCGTCGATTGCCATCACGGCGACGTGGCTCTTTCCCGCGCCGGTCGGCAGCACCACGACGCCGCGCCCGCTCGCGCGGCGGAACGCGGCGAGCGCCTCGCTCTGGAACGGCCGTGGCTCGCGGTGCGTCACGAGGGTCGGCTCGAGCTCGACGTAGCGGCGCGCGCGATCCTCGTACTCCGCCTTCTCGGCGCGCAGCGCGAGCACCGCCTCCGCGTAAGCGAGCGCCGGAGCACGAAAGCACCGCGTGCGCTCGTCCCAGCGAAAGGCCGGCGGCGCGCCCGACGAGCGCTCGCGGCCCCGAAGCTCGAGCGTTCCCGCGACGAATTCGAGAATCGCGTGCTCGCTCATCGAAACAGCCGTGCGACGCCCTCGCCGCTCGTCCCGCCCATGAGCTCGACGGGTACGTGCCAGACGAGCTCCCCCATGAACGATCCGCGGCGCTCGCGCATGCGCACGAGCGTCGCCGAGCAATTGCCCATGCGCACGATGTTCACGCGCGGCACCGGCTCGCAGACGAGGAGCTTCAAGAGCTGGTAATTCGTGCCTCCGTGACCCACGAGCACCACGCGCTCGGCGGCCGCACGATGAGCGGCCTCGAGCCGCGCGCGCAAACCGCGCAGCCGCACCTGGACGGCCTCGTAACCCTCGCCCCCGAACTCGGCGAAATCGCCGAGCTCCGTGATCTTGCGATCGGCGTAGCCCGGGTGGCGCCCCGTGATTTCATCGAACGTGAGCCCTTCGAGATTTCCGGCGTGGATCTCGCGCAAGTCGGGCTCGGGGTGAGGTGCCGCGCCGCGATCGCCGGCGAGGACTTCCGCGGTCGCCCACGCGCGCTTGAGGGGCGAGGCGTAGAGCTTTTCCCATTCGAGACCCTGTGCGGCGAGCCACGCCGAGAGACGCTGCGCCTGCTCCCGGCCGCGCGCCGTGAGAGAAAAATCCGAAAGCCCCTGCATCCGCTCCTGGGCGTTGCCCTCGCTTTCTCCGTGTCGTACGAGAAGGATGTCCATGACGCCCTGCGAGAAAGTCCTCGCGTACGGCGCCGGGACGGCAAAGGCAAGCGCTTGGTCCGAATCGACATCGAGTACGAAGGTGATCTTCATTGCCGGGCCCGGCACGGCCCCTCGGGCCGCACCCTCGAGACGGACGCCCCGCTCGACAACCACGGCCGCGGCGAATCGTTCTCGCCGACGGATCTCCTGGCGACGGGTCTCGCGACGTGCATGGCGACGACCATGGGCATCGTCGCCGCGAAACACGGCTGGGACCTCGCCAGCATGACCGTCAGCGTCGAGAAGATCATGTCGAAGGACGCGCCGCGGCGCGTGCTTCGCCTTCCCACCACGCTGACCCTCGCCCAGGAACGCGCGGCTCGACTCGACCCCGAGGCGCGAGCCAAGCTCGAGCATACGGCGCACACCTGCCCCGTCCGCGTGAGTCTCGCACCCGCCGTCGAGGTCCCCGTCACGTTCGTGTGGGGCGCTTCCGCTCCCGGCACCTCGTAAAGCGATGGCGACGATTCTCCTCGTCTCCAAACCGGTGGAGCCGCCGTGGAACGACTCGAGCAAGAACCTCGTGCGCGATTTGGTGCTCGGCATGCGACGGCACCAGGCCGTCGCGTTCGGACGCGACGGGGGCGAGCGGGAGCTCGGTCGCGCGACCCTCGAACCGGTACACCCGGCGCTCGGCAGCGGCCGCTTCGCGCCCGCTCTCACCGACCAGCTCCGCGTTCTCCGCCGGCTCGCGTTCGGTCGCCGGCCCGATCTCTTCCACTTCTTCTTCGCCCCGAATCCGAGGACGTCGAGCGTCGCGCGTGCGGCGTCGCTCGTTCGCCGCGTCCGCAGCGTGCAGACGGTCTGCAGCGTTCCGCGCGACGATGTCGATCCAGAGCGGGTGCTGTTCGCCGATCGCATCGTCGTTCTCTCCCGCTTCACCGCCGAGCGCTTCGCGCGCTCGGGGATCGCGTCCGAGCGCATCGTGCGCATTCCTCCCGCCGCGCCGCCGCTCGTTCCGCTCGATCTCGAGCGGCGGCAGAAGACGCGCGCAGCGCTCGGCATCGACTCGGACGCGCCCGTGGTGCTCTATCCGGGGGATCTCGAGTTCGGAAACGGCGCGCGCCTGACGCTGGAGGCGCATCGCTTACTGCCCAAAGAAACGCGACTCGTCATGGCCTGCCGCGCGAAAACGGCGAAGGCACGCGACATCGAAGCGGAGCTCCGCGCGCTCGCCGTCCGCCTCGGGACGAGCGAGCGCGTCACGTTCCTCGGAGAAACCTCGCAAATTCTCGACGTCGTCGGCGCCGCCGACGTCGTTTCGCTGCCGTCGGACGTAGCCTACGCGAAGATGGACTACCCGCTCGTCCTGCTCGAGGCGATGGCGCTCGCTCGTCCCGTCGTGGTCGCCACGGGAACGCCGGCCGCAGAGCTCGCCGACGGCGGCGCGGCTCGCGCCGTTCCGCCGGAGACGGACGCGCTCGCGGACGCGCTCGGGACGCTCGTCGGCGACGCCGCGCACCGTGAAGCGCTCGGCGCGCGGGCCCGAGAGACGGTGCTCGCCGAGTACGACCGGGCTCGCATGGCCCGCGCCTACGAAGCGCTTTACGATTCGCTCACCCACGACTAAAGGGTGCACGGCCCATGGCTCAAGACCGCGACGCGCGCTCGCGCGACTACTACGACGACTTTTCGACGGGCTACGAGCGTGAGCGCCACCGCGGCTATCACGCGCTGCTCGACGAGCTCGAACTCGACGCCGTCACGCCGCTCGTGCGGGACCGCGAAGTTCTCGAGGTCGGATGCGGCACGGGTCTCATCCTCGAAAAGCTCGCTCGGATCGCGCGTCGAGCCGAAGGGGTCGACCTGTCCCCCGGCATGCTCGAGCACGCGAAGAAGCGCGGCCTCGACGTGCGCGAGGGCAGCGCGACGGAGCTCCCCTACCCCGACGCGTCGTTCGACGTCGCCGTGAGCTTCAAAGTGCTTGCGCACGTCCCCGACATCGAGCGGGCGCTCGCGGAAATGGCGCGCGTCGTCCGCCCGGGCGGCTACGTCATCGCCGAACTCTACAACCCGTGGAGCTTGCGCTACCTCGCGAAGCGCCTCGCCGGCCCGCAGCCGATCTCCGACGGCCGCACCGAAGCGGACGTTTACACGCGTTGGGATTCGCCTCGACGCCTGAAGGCGCTGCTACCTCCCTCCGTCGAGCTCGTCGACGTGCACGGTGTACGCGTCTTCACGCCAGCCGCTTTCGTCCACAAAATCCCACTCGTCGGCGACATGTTCGCCCGGGCCGAACGCCTGGCTACCACGAGCCCGCTGCGCTGGTTCGGCGGATTCCTCGTGACCGTGGCGCGTAAGCGCTCGAGCTAGCTACTCGTCGAGCTCCGTTTGCGCGGCGCCCGCGACACACTCGCGGAGCGCGTGCCGCTCGAAGCAACGGACCGCGACGAGGTCACTCACGCCGAGCGAGCCGGCCGCGATCCGAAGCGCCTGGCGGAGCTCGAACGGCGAGCATGCGTCGGCTTCGCAACGCGCCGTGAGCGTGCCGATCTCCCGGTGCGAGACCGGCAACGCCGCCGGCTCGTGCACGTCCGAGGGTCGCCGCGGGGCACGCCTCGCGTACGTGCCGGCGAGCTCGAAATCGATTTCGATGTCC
>DASUTR010000923.1:0-7299 GCA_036374535.1 Polyangiaceae bacterium | reverse complement strand
ACCATCCCCGAGGTACTCATGAAGCTTCGCTCCGCGCTCGTCGGTTTCGTCCTCTCGTTTTCGGTTTTTGCCTGCAGCAAGGAGAAAACCGAGGCTCCGAAACCGGAGGAAACGGCGGCCGCCGCTCCCGCCGCGAGCTCGGCCGCACCCGCGGCGCTGCCCGAGCCGAAGGGCCCCGCGTTGAAGATCGCTTACAGCGACTGGCCGGGGTGGATCGCGTGGGACATCGGCATTCAGAAGGGCTGGTTCAAGGAAGCGGGCGTCGCGGTCGATTTCGGCTGGTTCGACTACGTGCCGTCGATGGATGCCTTCGCCGCCGGCAAGGTCGACGCCGTCACGGTGACGAACGGCGACGCGCTCGTGACGGGTTCGAGCGGCGCGCCGAGCAAGTGCATCGTCATGAACGACTACTCGAACGGCAACGACATGATCGTCGCCAAGCCCGGCATCAAGAGCATGGCCGACCTCAAGGGCAAGAAGATCGGCGTCGAAGTCGGTTTCGTCGACCATTTGTTGCTTTTGAAGGCGCTCGAGAGCGCGAAGATGACCGAGAAGGACGTGAAGCTCGTGAACATCACGACCGACAAGACGCCCGAGGCGCTGAAGTCGGGCGCGGCCGACGCGATCGCTGCATGGCAGCCGAACAGCGGAAACGCGCTCAAAGAGGTGCCGGGCTCGACGGCAATCTTCACGAGCGCCGACGCGCCGGGACTCATCTTCGACTTGCTTTGCGTGAATCCGAAGAGCCTGGGCGAGCGCCGGGGGGACTGGCAGAAGGTCGTGGAGGTTTGGTTCAAGATCGCCGACTTCGTGAACGATCCGAAGAACCTCGACGAGGCGGCAACGATCATGGGTAAGCGCGTCGGTCTCTCCGCCGAAGACTACAAGAAGCTCATGAAGGGCACGTTCTTCCTCGGGCTCGAGGGCAACCTCAAGGCTTGGAAGAAGGCGGACACGTTCGATTCCGTGTACGGCTCGAGCAAGATCACCGACGAGTTTTTCACCAAGAACAAGATGTACAAGGCAGCCGTGAAGTACGAGGAATACCTCGACTCGAGCGTCGTCGAGTCCATCGCGAAAGCCGCCGGAAAGCTCTAGTTTGAACCGGCCGCTCGCTCCCATCGAGAAGCGCCCGCGCCTCGGCCCGGGCCTTCTCGCCGTGCGCGAGCCGCTGCCCCCGCGCGCGAGCTTCGTCGCCGGGATTCTGGCGTTCGCGATCCCGTTCGTGCTCTGGTGCGTCGTTTCGTACGTGCCGTTCGTTTGGCACCCGCTCGTGCTCGTGCACGATCCGGGCGACACGAGCGTGCCCGGAACGTACAGCTACCTCGCCGAAGGGCAGCTCGTGGAGCGCGAGGTGTTCGCGGCTCGCAACGAGGAGCTGCGCAAGGCGGGAAAGAAGCTCGCGAGCGGGGAGCGCGCGAACCCCATCTACCTCCAGTCGCCGCACGCCGTCGGGCGCGCCATGGTGACGGCGTTCACGACGCCGCCCGCTCGTGACGGCGATCTCTGGCTTCATCAGAGTCTCTGGAAGAGCTGCCAGGTGATTTTCTGGGGGTTCTTGTGCTCGGCGCTGCTCGGAGTACCGCTCGGCATCCTGTGTGGGACATTTTCGCTCTTTTCGCGACTCGTCGAGCCGTTCGTCGATTTCATCCGCTACATGCCCGCACCCGTGTTCGGCGCGCTTGCCGTTACCGTGCTCGGCCTCGCCGACGAACCGAAGATCGCCATCATCTTCGTCGGTACGTTCTTCCAGATGGTGCTCGTCGTCGCCAACACGACGCGTTCGGTCGATCCGGCGCTGCTCCAGGCGGCGCAGACGCTCGGTACGAGCCGCTCGGGGCTCGTCCGACACGTCGTCATTCCGAGCGTGCTGCCCGCGCTCTACCGCGACATGCGCATCTTGATCGGTTGGGCCTGGACGTATCTCGTCGTGGCCGAGCTCATCGGGGAAAAGTCGGGTATCTCGGCGTTCATCTATCAAGAGCAGCGCTACCGCCATTTCGACAACGTCTACGCGGCGATCGTCGTCATCGGCCTCGTCGGTCTCGGCATCGATCAGCTGCTTTCGCTCGTCGGCCGCTACCTCTTCCCTTGGGAGAGCGGCAACACCGGGCTCGTACGGCTCGCACGCGGCGTGCGGCGGCTGATTCCCGAGAGCTCGCGCCTCCTCGCCCGCCTCTCGCCCATCGCCAAGGCTCGAACATGAACGATCTCCTCACGCTTCCGAGCTACCTCGACCACCCGCCCGAGATCGCCGAGCGGATCACGGAGCTTCGCGCGCGCCCGAGCGTCATGTGCGTCGACGGGTTGACCCGGGAGTTCCGCGGCTCGGGGGCCGCACCCACGGTCGCGCTCTCGAACGTGAGCTTCGAGGTCCGGCAGCGCGAGTTCATCAGCGTCATCGGCCCGTCCGGCTGCGGCAAATCGACGCTGATTCGCATCCTTGCCGGACTCGATTACCCGACGGGCGGCGAGGCCCGGCTCGACGGGCGCGCGATTCGCGGCCCCGGCGCGGACCGCGGCATGGTGTTCCAGGGTTACACGCTGTTTCCCTGGCTCAGCGTGCTCGGGAACGTGATGTTCGGCTTGAAGATGAAGGGCATGACCGGTCGCCAGGCGCAGCGCGTGGCGCGCGACTGGCTCGAACGCGTCTCGCTCGGAAAGTTCGCCGAACACTACCCGTCGCAGCTCTCGGGCGGCATGAAGCAGCGCGTCGCCATCGCCCGCGCGCTCGCGAACGAGCCGCGCATCTTGCTCATGGACGAGCCGTTCGGCGCGCTCGACGCGCAGACGCGGTCCGCTATGCAGGCGCACCTGCTCGAAATCTGTGCCCGCGTCGACGTGACGGTGCTCTTCATCACGCACGATCTCGACGAGGCGGTTTACCTCTCGGATCGCATCGTCGTGCTCGGCGCCCACCCCGGGCGGGTCGTCGAAATCATCGACGTGCCCGTCACGCGCCCGCGCGGCCCGGAGCAATTCCTGTCGGGGCACTTTCTCGCGACGAAGAAGCGTCTGGAAGAGCTGATTCACCGGCCGCACGGCGACGGTCCGGCGAGCGACGGGGAAATAGCCGCGGCTTAGCGGACGGGCGAAGGCCCGCTTTTCCGCGCCTTCGTCAGCGCACCTCGTCCGTGCAGTTCGCGCTGCAGCCGTCGTTCGAGCTCGTGTTGCCGTCGTCGCACTGCTCGCCGGGGTCGCGCGTTCCGTCGCCGCAGAAATGCTCGCGGCGGCAGGTTGCGCTGCAGCCGTCGCCGGCTCGCGTGTTGCCGTCGTCGCACTGTTCGTTGCCTTCGCGCATGCCGTCGCCGCAGAGCGGCTCTTCCTGGCACGTGGACGAGCAGCCGTCGCCGGATACGTTGTTGCCGTCGTCACACACCTCTTCGGGATCGCCGCCGGGGTCGACCGCCCCGTTGCCGCAGTACTCCCAGCGGCAGGTCGAGGAGCAGCCGTCGCCGTTCGCCGTGCCGCCGTCGTCGCACTGCTCGAAGCCTTCTCGCGTCCCGTTGCCGCAGACCGTCTCGAGGCGGCACGTCGCCGAACAGCCGTCGCCGCTCGTGGTGTTGTCGTCGTCACACTGCTCGCCGGGATCGAAGATGCCGTCGCCGCAGGCAATCACGGTGCAGTCGGGGCGGCAGGTCGTGCCGGTGGCCGCGTGGAGCGGGTCGCAGGCTTCGCCGGGATCGAGCACGCCGTCGCCGCAGCTTTCCCAGCGACACGTCGCTCCACAGCCGTCACCGGCCCGCGTATTGCCGTCGTCGCAGTCCTCGCCGCCTTCGACGCGTCCGTTGCCGCACATCGCCTCGTTCGTGCAGAACTGGCTGCACCCGTCGCCCGAGGTGCGGTTGCCGTCGTCGCACTGCTCGCCGCGGGCCGTGTCGCGGCGGCCGTCTCCGCAGCTCGGGATGGTGCAGTCGTTGCGGCAGCCGTCCGTATCCACGGAGTTTCCGTCGTCGCAGGTTTCGCCGGGCTCGAGCAGGCCGTTGCCGCAGCGCTCGAGCTGACAGTTCCACGAGCAGCCGTCGCCGGAGACGACGTTCCCGTCGTCGCACGCTTCGCCCGTGTTGACGACGCGGTCGCCGCAGACCGATTCCGCCTGGCACGTGGCCGAGCAGCCGTCGCCCGAGGTGCGGTTGCCGTCGTCGCAGGTTTCGCCCGCGTCCGTCACGAGGTCACCGCACGCAGGCAGCACGCAGGTGTTGCGGCAGCCGTCGGTGTTTACCGTATTGCCGTCGTCGCACGCCTCGCCGCCTTCGACCTGGCCGTTGCCGCAGCCTTCGAAGCGGCACGTCGAGCTGCAGCCGTCGCCGTTCGTCGTGTTGCCGTCGTCGCAGATCTCGCCGTTTTCGACGGCGCCGTTGCCGCAGCCTTCGTTGCGGCAGTCCCACGAGCAGCCGTCCCCGCTCGCGGTGTTGGCGTCGTCGCACTGCTCGCCCGTGTCGCGGACGCCGTCACCGCAGTCGGGCCGGCTGCAGCTGTTGCGGCAGGCGTCGGTGTTGACGGCGTTGCCGTCGTCGCACTCGTCCGTGCCGTCGACGACGCCGTTGCCGCAGTACGGTTGCGTCACGCAGGCGGCGCTGCAGCCGTCGCCTTCGGTCGTGTTGCCGTCGTCGCACTGCTCGTTCGGGTCCTGGATGCGATCGCCGCAGCGCTCGAGCGTGCAATCGTTGCGGCAGCCGTCGCCGCTCGAGCTGTTGCCGTCGTCGCACGCTTCACCCGTGTCGATTCGGCCGTTGCCGCAGCCCTCGCGCGTGCAGTCCCACGAGCAGCCGTCGCCGCTCACGGTATTGCCGTCGTCGCAGGCCTCGAGCCCCTGAATCACGCGGTCGCCGCAGCGCGCGACGAGCGTGCAAGCCGAGCTACAGGCCGGGCCGCCCGAGATCCCCGGATCGCACTCTTCTCCCGCTTCGAGGACGCCGTTGCCGCAGCCGCACGTGACGGTGACGAAAACGGTCGCCGTGTCGCGGTCGTTGCCCCCGAGAAGGGCGGTGTAGTCGAACGTGTCGATGACGTTGCAGACGCCGTTCGGCGGCGTGTACGTGACGCAAGAGCCGGACGCGCCGCAGAGCGTGGTGTTGTTCGAGACAATAGTGACCGTGCCGCCGTACGTGGTCGGCGTGACGGAAATGACGCGCGCCGTGCCGTCGGTGCAGGTCTTCTCGCTGCGCGTGTCGTTGTCGAGCACTCGCACGGTCTTGCTCGCGCCGGCGTTCGCGTTCGTGTAGTCGTCGCGCGCTTTGGCGGGCGACCAGCAGTAGTTGATATCGAGGGGCTGGCCGAGATCGTCCTTGGTGCGACACACGGTGCCCGGCAGGCGCTCCTCGCAGTCGGCGTCGATGTCGCACGCGAGCGCGAAGAGGTAGCAGGGGTTCGAGGGATTCGTCGCGCACATCACGAAGCCCGAGCCGTCGCTCGCCGTTTCCGCGCTGCCGAGATAGCTGCTCCACGCGGGGGTCGGTAGCGTGTCGCCGAACGCCGTGATGGCCGGTACGAGCTCGCCCGGGAAGGCCGACGTGGCGGCGGGCGCCGGCGTCCCCGTGGACGAATAGTTGTAGAAGCGGAACGTCGCGTCGCCGCCGTTGCCCGTGAACGTGCCGATCATGTCGAAGCCGGGCAGCACGAACGTGTCGGTGAGCTTGTGGCCGCCGCTCGTCGGCACGATCCACGACGACACCGACGGCGACAGCGTGAAGCCGACGCCCGTCGTGCTCCGCGTGTAAACGGAGATGCTGTCGTCCGCGTCCCGCGAGACGTAGAGCCTGCCGTCCTCGCCGACCGAGATGCCGTCGCCCGCGAGGTTCGCCGTCGCGAGCGCCGTGTTCATGCTCTTCACCTGCGTGTAGCGGTGGAGCTCGGAGCCCGTGAGGAAGAGGAAGTTTCCGGCGTAGGCGTCGAACGTGGCTCCGTTCAACGCGATGTTCGCGGGCCAGGTGCGCGAAATGGGGTTATTGGTGAGGATCGGCGTGCAGGACGTGGAGCCGAGCTCGGAGCCGGGCGGGCAGACGCCGCTCTTCGCGTGGCCGGGGTGGAGGATCATCGTGCCGTCGAGGCAGAGCTCGAGCGGGGGCTGCGACGAACCCGACTTGTACCCGACGAACGAGCGCGTCTTCTCGTCGTACACGATGCCCTCGGGAGACACGAACGACACGTTGAACGAGCGGATCGCGACCCACTCGAGCGCCTGGTGGCAGTCGCTCTCCTCGCCGATGTCGCCGTGGCACTCATTGAAGGGCTCGATGGTGCAGGTCGAGCTGCAGCCGTCGCCGCTCACGAGATTTCGGTCGTCGCACGCTTCGAGATTGCCCCGAATGCCGTCGCCGCAAGTCGTCGCGCGGCAGACGTAGGTGGGCGCGGTGCCCGTGCAGGATTTCCCGCTTTCCCACTGGCACGTCGCGCTGCAGCCGTCGCCGGTCGTGGTGTTGCCGTCGTCGCAGGCTTCGGCGCCGCCGACGCGGCGGTCGCCGCAGGTCGTCTCGATGCGGCACGTCGCGTTGCAGCCGTCGCCGGCCGTGGTGTTGCCGTCGTCGCACTGCTCGCTTCCGCCGACGATGCGGTCGCCACACGTCGTGAGGCGGCACGCGCCGCCCGTGGCGGGGCACACCCAGCCGGACTCGATGGTGCAACGTGAACTGCAGCCGTCGCCGCCGCGTCGGTTCGCGTCGTCGCACGTCTCGAATCCGGCGACGAAGCCGTCGCCGCAGCCGTTCGAAGTGCAGCTTCCGCCCGGGGTGCAACTCCAGCCGGGCTCGAGCTGGCACGCCGCGCAGCCGTCTCCGGCCGTCGCGTTGCCGTCGTCGCACTGCTCGACACCCTGATACACGCCGTCGCCGCAGTCGTTGCACGCGATGTTCGGAATGGAGCAGGTAAAGCCGGGCTCGACGGTGCCACAGGTCGCGCTGCAGCCGTCGCCGCCCCGGAGATTGCCGTCGTCGCAAGCTTCGCTCGCGCCGCGTACGCCGTTGCCGCAAAGGTCGCAGGCGCGGCCCGGCGTGCGGCAGTACCACGGCGCCGCCGCGGCTTGGCAGCTCGCCGAGCAACCGTCGCCGTCGGTGCGATTGCCGTCGTCGCAGGTCTCGCCCGAGTCGAGGAGGCCGTTCCCGCAGCGCGTACAGCTCGTTCCGGCCGAACAGAGCCAGCCCGGCTCGATGAGCTTGCAGTCGTTGCGGCAGCCGTCGCCGGACGACGTGTTGCCGTCGTCGCAGCGCTCGTGCGCATCGACGGTGCGGTTACCGCATTGCTCGCACGCCTGGCCGACGACCGGACAGGACCAACCCGCCGAGACGCTGCGGCAATCGCTGG
>DASUTR010000922.1:0-7873 GCA_036374535.1 Polyangiaceae bacterium | reverse complement strand
GAAGGATCCGCGATCTGACGAGGATGCGCGACGGGTTGCGCCATGCGGCGGCTTGCCGCGCGCCGAGCCACCTGGAGTGCCCCACGTTCCGCCGCCTTCTCCGCGCCGTCATGTCGGGAGCGATTCGTGCTCGTGGCCATGCTGTGCCGTCACGGCGAAAGGCGCTCGTTAGGACGACTCGACGATGATCGCGCGGGCCTTCGAGTTCGTCCGCCGGCACCCCTGGAGCCTGTCGCTTTCGGGACTGTCGGCGCTCTCGTTCTTGCGCCTCGCGCTCGAGCTTCACGACGGAGAGCTCGGTGCGATCGACGCCGCCGTGACGCTCTGGTTCATCGAGCTCCGCGGGACCTTCGACATCGTCATGCTCGCGCTCACGCACACCGGCGGGGGCCTGGGAATGACGCTGCTCTGCGTCGCGAGTGTGCTCTTGTTGGCGCGGGCGGGGGCAGGGCGCGAAGCGCGGTTCGTCGCGTCGTGCGGGATTGGGGCCTTCTTCTTGAGCAGCGGACTCAAGCTTCTGTTCGCCCGCGCGCGACCGGATCCGAGCGCTCTTTATTTGATCGACGTGCCCGGCTCGTTCTCGTTTCCGAGCGGCCACGCGCTCGGCTCGACCTGTGTCGTCGGTGCGCTCGCCGTCGTGGGGTTCGCGCTGCTTCGCGCCGTTCGTTGGCGGGCGCTGGTCGTCGCCGTCGCGTTCGCGTACGTGCTGGGCGTCGCTATGTCGCGGGTCTACTTCGGCGTGCATTTCCCGACCGACGTGGTCGGGGGTATGCTCGCAGGCTCGGCCTGGGTCGCAGCCGTGACGGGCTGGTTCTACCCGCGCTTGCTGCCCGGCGAGGCCTCGGGTGAGACGGTCCCGCGGTAACATGGGACGATTGGAACGATGAGCGACGAACGCAACCATCCCGCCTCGAGCGTCCCGGCGCCGGCGGACGACCCCTGGCTCGGCAAGGTGCTCGCGGGGCGCTATCGCCTCGACGTGCTGCTCGGGAGCGGCGCCATGGGGCGGGTGTACCGCGCCGAGCACGTGCTCATGCACAAGCGGCTCGCCGTGAAGATCATGAACCCCGAGCATACGAAAAGCGCCGAGCTCGTGGCGCGCTTCGAGCGCGAGGCGACGGCGGCCGCGAACATCGAGCACCCGAACGTCGTCGCGGCGACCGATTTCGGAAAGCTCGACGACGGCACGGTGTACCTCGCGCTCGAGCTCGTCGAAGGTCGGAACCTGCGCGCCGAGGTGGCGCAGGGAGCGCTCGACGGCCGGCGAGCTCTCCACATCGCGCGCCAGATCGCCGCCGGGCTCGCTGCGGCGCATGCGCGCAACATCGTGCACCGCGACCTCAAACCCGAGAACGTGGTGCTCGTCGAAAAAGACGGCGACCCCGACTTCGTGAAGATCCTCGACTTCGGCATCGCCAAGCTCGAGCCCGAGTCGGGCAAGAGTCCGCTCACGAAAGTCGGCGTTGTCTTGGGAACGCTCGACTACATGGCCCCCGAGCAGGCGCTCGGCCAACCGGTGGACCACCGCGCGGATCTCTACGCGCTCGGCGCCGTCACGTACGAGATGTTGTGCGGTGCGTGTCCCTACGAGGGCGAGTCCTCGGCGGCGATCGTCGGTCTCCAGCTCACGAAGGCGCCGCCGTCGCTCCGCGAACGCGCTCCGACGCTCGCCGTGCCCGGCGCCGTCGAGGCGCTCGTCATGAAGCTTCTCGCCAAGGACAAAAATGCACGGCCGCAGTCGGCGGCCGCGGTCGGCGCAGAGCTCGAGCGGCTGCTCGCTTCGGTACCGAAGGGGCCGTCGCCGTCGCCGCCGCGGCCGTCCGGAGCGCGCCCGGTCGAGGTGAAGAACAAGCCGACGTTCCTGCCGACCGATCCCCTGCCGGCCTTCACGTTTCCGCCGCTCGAAGAAGCGAGCAAGAAGCTCACCGCCGAGGTGAAGAAGGCGGTCGCTGCTCGAGAACCGGTGCCGCCGCGGATTGCTCCGGCCTCGAAGCCGCCTTCCGTCCCGGTCCCGAAGCCGCCTTCCGTCCCCGTCTCGAAGCCGCCGTCGCCGTTCTCGAAAGCACCGGCCGCGCCGGTCGCGAGGGCGCCGGTCGCGCCTTCTCCGGTGTCGAGCTCGCCGTCCGTGGACGCCTTGCTCGCGGATCTGCCCGGTGGGGCGACGCCGCTCGCGCCGACCGCAAAGGCGCCCGCTGAGCCGCCCGCGACGGAAGCGAGGGACGCGTCCGTCGACTCGTTGCTCGCGAAGGCTCCACCTGTGCTCGATTCCACGGCGAATGCGCCGCGCTCTACCCCGCCACGCGTCGAGTTTCGGGCGCGGGCAACTCAGGCGCTCGACGCGACGCTCGAGTGGATCGACGACCACCGTCGCTTCTTGCCGCGGTTCATCAAACGACCGCTGCGCCGGGTGCCGTCGGGCGCCTTGCTCGTCGGGGTCCTCGCGCTCGTCTTCGTTCTCCTCGTCACGCTCGTGCTCTGGGCCTCGGATTCGGAGCCGGGCTCGGAGAGCCTCGCCGCTGCAACGGCGTCTGCGCCGGCGACGGTCGGCGCGTCGTCCGCGCCACCGGTGACTCCCACGCTTGCGGACGACGGCGCCGGCAAAGCGATCACGCGTGCCGAGGCGGAGCTTGGCGCGGGCAATTGGAGCGGCGTCGTGGTCGCGCTCGACGCCGCGCTCGCCGCGAACCCGGCGGTCAACCGAAACGAGCGCGTCGCGACGATGCTCGCCGAAGCCGCTCGCCACGAGGCGAGCGCGAGCGCCGCGTTTCGGCTGCTCTCGGGCCCGATGGGGGCACGCGGCGCCGAGGTTCTCTACGACCTCGCGGCGCACCCGAAGACCCCGAACGACGTGCGGCTCCGAGCGGGCGAGTGGCTCGCGACGGAGCGTTTCCAGAGCGTCGCGCCGGCGCCTCTAGCGATCGCCGGAAAGCTCCGCGCGACGCGGGGGTGCAGCGAAAAGAAGGCGCTTCTCGACGCCGCCGCCACGGCGGGCGATCGGCGTGCGCTCGAGTACCTGAAGACCCTCGCCGTTCCGGCAGGATGCGGGCGACGCGGTCGCGACGACTGTTACCCGTGCCTACGCGAGGACGGAACGCTCACCGGCGCGATCGCGAAGCTCGAGCAGCGCGTGGCGGGTTCGAAGGCGCCGTAGCGCGCTACTCGGCGCCCGGCATCGCGAGGCGCGGCCCGCCCCTGTAGAGCATGAGCCAGCGCCGCACACTGCCGCCGATGACGAAGGCGACGCCCACGAGCAAAAGGCTCGTCACGATCAGGTTGACGAATCCCGTGACGCGCGTCGCGGGCGCTTGGGACATGGGGTAGTAGATGCGAAGCACGCTCTGGATGCCCGCGGTAATCGTCGTGGTTCCGACGAACGCGAGCGGCGCGATGGTGATCCAGGCGTAGCTCTTCTTCGGCGCCTCGCGGAGGACGATGGTGGTTCCGACGCAGAGCGCCGCGCAGGCGAGGAGCTGGTTCGCGATGCCGAACATCGGCCAAATGGTCGAAATGTTGCCCGTGAGGATGAAGTAGGTCCAGCCGGCGACGATGAGCGCCGTCGCACCGATGGATCCGACTCGGCTCGTCGAGCGGCCGAGCTCGGCGCGAAAACGGCCCAGAAACTCCTGCATCAGGAAGCGTCCGATGCGCGTCCCCGTGTCGATGGTCGTCAGGATGAACAACGCCTCGAACATGATCGCGAAGTGGTACCAGTACGCGAGCAGCGTGCTCATGCCGGGCAAGCCGCTGAAGACGCGCGCCATCCCGACGGCGAGCGACACGCCGCCGCCCGTGCGCGCCGCGACGACCTCGCCGGCGCTCTTCGAGAGCGCGGGAAGCTCCTTCACGTGGATGCCGAGCCGAGCGAAGTCGGCGTCCGAAAGCGTCGTCGCGTGCTTGCCGGTGGGTTCGACCTCGTAGTCGAGCGCCGCGAGCGCCGGGTTCGACAGCGCGAGCAGCTTCGAAGCGGGCAGCTTTTCGGCGGCGAGGGTCGTGATCGACGCCCCGGGAGCGAGCCCGAGCAGCTTCCGGTCGTGGGCGCTCAGCGCCGCGTCGGCGCGGCCGAGCTGTTCGACCGAGCGCGCGAGCCCCGCGGCCTTCGTGTCGCTCGAAGCGACGAGCGCGATCTTCGGGTCGGTGTTGATCGCGACGTAGTCTTCCGGCGGCATCACGCAGGCGGCGATGAGCGCCGTGATGCCGACGAGACCCTCGAGCAGCATCGCCCCGTAGCCGATGGGACGGCAGTGGCGCTCTTTGTCGACCATTTTGGGCGTGGTGCCGCTCGACACGAGCGCGTGGAAGCCGCTGATGGCGCCGCACGCGATGGTGATGAAGACGAACGGAAACAGCGGGCCCTTGATGATGGGTCCGCCGCCGCTCGCGTATTCGCTCACCCCCGGCATCATGATGGGGGGATTGACGATGATCACGCCGACGACGAGGAGCAAGATCGTGCCGAGCTTCAAGTAGCTCGACAGGTAGTCGCGCGGGCAGAGCAGGAGCCAGACGGGCAGCACGCTCGCGATGAAGCCGTAGGCGGCGATGGCGAGCGTGATCTGCGTGCGCGAGAGGCGAAACCACTCCGCGTAGCTCGAGTCGGCCACCCACTTGCCAGCGATCAACGCCACGAGCAGGAGGGCAACGCCGAAAATGCTCGCTTCGCGGATGCCGCGCACCGAGCCGCCGCGAATTCCGTAGATGTGCCCGCCCATGAGGAGCGCGATGGGGATCGAGAGGCCCACGGTGAACACGCCCCACGCGCTCTCCGCGAGGGCGCCGACGACCACGTTGCCGAGCCCCGCGAGCGCGACGATCACGATGCAGAGGATCGCGACGGCCGTGACGGTGCCGAGCACGGGTCCGAGCTCGTCGCGCGCGATCTCGGCAAGCGAGCGGCCGTTGCGGCGCGTGCTCGCGACGAGGATCACGAAGTCGTGGACGGCCCCGCCGAGCACGACGCCGAAGAGGATCCACACGAACCCCGGATAGAACCCGAACTGCGCCGCGAGCACCGGCCCGATGAGCGGGCCGGCGCCCGTGATGGCCGCGAAATGATGCCCGAACAGCACCCACTTGTTCGTGGGGTGATAATTGTGACCGTCGTTCAGCGTGTGGGCCGGCGTGACGCGCGCATCGTCGAGGCAGAGCACCTTGGCCGCGATGAACGCCGAATAGTAGCGATAGGCGAGCGCCAGGACGGCGAGCGCGATGAGCATCCACCAGGCGGCGGTCATGAGCGCCTCAATAGCTCAAGTCGGCGCGTCTCTCGAGCCCCAAAGCAGCGCCACGCCCCGGTGTTTTCGCCGCCGCGACGCGCGCCCACCGGCTCCGCTGGTCATCGCGGCGCGCCGTGTCATGCTCCGCGCGCCTTGATCGCTTGGATCGCGCTCGGAACGGTCGCGCAGGCGGCCGTCCCGAACGACGCGCCGACCCGCAGCGTCTGGGTCGCGCCGACTTACGATTACTTGGCGACCGACGCGTTCGAGCCGAGCTCGCGCCACGGCTTCGGCGCGACGGCGGTGTACGAGTTTCACGTCTCGCCGCGGTTCAACCTGGGGTTGCCGCTCGCGTATCGCCTGTACCCGGGCAAACAGCGGACGCAGCAGCTCGGCTACGGCGTCACGCTCAAGCATTTTTTCAGCTCGCAGTGGGCGACGGTGGACGGCGTCTACCCGTTCCTCGACTACGGGCTCTTGCTCCAACAATCGTTCGTGGAAGGCCGAAGCGGCAGCGCGGTGTCGCACGACACGCGTCTCGGGGGCGGCGCCGTATTCCGCACCGCGCCGCTGAATTTCTACGTCGACGTGGGCGCCCACTACAGCCGCCTCAACTTTTTCGAGCACGAATCCACGTTCATTCCGTACGTCGACGTACAGTTCGGCTGGGTCTTCGCGTTCTCACTCTGAACGCGCGAGGTCGACGAAGCAGCGGCGCGCCGTCACGCCCGCACCTCGATCAACCGGCCTCGAGGTGCTCGAGCAGAATCTTCAAGCCGAGTCCGATGAGGACGAGACCGCCCGCGACGTCGAGCCGCTTGCCGAGCAGCGAGCCGAAGCGGCGTCCCGCGAAGAGGCCCGCGGCGCTCAACAGAGCCGTCGTGAGGCCGATCGTCACGAGCGAGACGACGAAGGGCGCGTCGAGCATCGGCAGCGTGAATCCCACGGCCAGGGCGTCGATGCTCGTCGCGAGCGCGAGCAGGAGCATCGTTTTCCACGCGAAGTGGTCGACTTCCGGTCCGGGCGTGTCCCCGGCGTCGCGTCGAGCGTCGCCGAGCATCTTCCCGCCGAGGAGCGTCAAGAGACCGAACGCGATCCAGTGATCCCACGCCTGCACGAAAGGCCCGACGCGCGCGCCGAGGAGCCAGCCGACCATCGGCATGAATGCCTGAAAACCCCCGAACAGCAGCGTCACGAGCAGCACGTGGCGCGCGCGAATCACCGGCACGGCGAGCCCCCGCGTCGCCGCAACGGCCGTCGCATCCATGGCGAGGCCGAACGCGAGGAGCAAGATCGCGCCGAAGCTCAAGCCGCCACGGTAGCTTACAAAGCCCTCCTGTCGAGAACGGAGGTCGACGAGGGCCGCGCCGAGCTACGCTCGACGGCTGCCGACCGAGCTCGGCAATCGTTTCGCCAGCGCGACGATCGCGCAGAAGGTCGCGCAGACTCCGAGCGCAGAAATGTCGTGCACGAGCTCGGGATCGAAGACGAGCACGAAGTCGCGCCCCTTGATGAGCGCCGAGAAGCTCGAGACGCAGAACGGCATCAAGTAGAAGCGAAACACCGGCCAGAAGCCGAGCTCTCGGCGCACGGGTCCCGCGTAGGCGGTGCTGAGATAGAGCGCGGTGCCCATGATCGCCGAGATTCCGAGCGAGTTCGCCCAGAGGGTCGGGTTCGGATCGAAATACCGGATCGCGACGAGCACGTACCAAATCAGGTAGCACCAGAGGAGCGTCTTCGTCGTGGAGAGCTCTCGGAGGTAAGCCACCGCGCTCACGCTCGCCGAGGCTACGTTTCGGTATCTTTTCCGAGCGAGGTTGGGCTCGTGACGGGCTCAGCGCACGACGGTGAAGCGACCGCCGAGCTTCGCCCAATAGAGATCCATGCCCTGCTGCATGCCGTTCTGGAAGAGGAGCTTCGTGTCGCGGCGATGCACCCACACGAGCCTTCCCCCACCCACGAGGTCGAGGACGAGCGCGGTCTCGTCGAGCGGCAGCGGAACGAACCGTGACTCGGACGTGACGAGCGTCAGGAACTTCTTCTGGTCGTCGACGCCCGACTCGGGAGACTTGCGGAAGCAGCGCGCGATGTCTTGCGCGCGATAGTCCGTTCGCTCGGCGAAGGCCGCCACCTTCTTCTGCGAGAAGAGTGCGTGGAGCGCGCGCACGTCGGCGAGAATTTCCGCTTGCGCGCCGGCGCTGAGCTCGAGCGGCTCGATGTCGCGCCACAGCCGGCAGCGCTCCGCCGCGGGGCCGTGAAATTCGAACGCTTGCTCGCCCCGCGCGAGCTCGGCCGGTGGCCACTTGGTGTCGAGGACGCGAGGCGCGGTGCGTTGATCGCCGCCCTCCGGCACGGCGAGGACCACGAGCGACGCGCAATCCTTCGACACGGGCTCGCGGGCCGCGAGACTCACCGTGTTCACGCCGCTCTTCAGCCACGGATCGACGATCTCGCCGAACGCGTGGGGCCGGCCGCCCTCGAGCTCGCGCAACGGAACGTCGTTGATCCGGATCTCGAGCGGGCATCCTTGCGTGTCGACGGACACGAGGTAGCTCGCCGAGGGCGACACGTCGCCCGATGGGGCTGGCGGCGGAAGCGCGGCGGCGGGTCCCGCGGAGGGTGCTTCTTTCGTGAGTCCACTCGGCGCGCCGCTCGACGGC
>DASUTR010000921.1:0-4257 GCA_036374535.1 Polyangiaceae bacterium | reverse complement strand
CGTATCGTCTTCGACGCGAGCTACCTCGTGCTCGGGCTCGGCGACGTCTACCTCGGCGCGCCCGTGGCGACGCCCCTCGACCCTCGGCACCGTCTCGTCACGACGAAGTACAATCCCGCGCGCACCTGGACGCCCGAGAACGCCGTCGGCATCGGCGGCGCCTACCTTTGCATCTACGGCATGGAGGGTCCCGGCGGGTATCAGTTCGTAGGGCGCACGTTGCAGGTTTGGAATCGCTTCCGCCAAACCAAGGATTTTTGCGACGGGAAGCCCTGGCTCCTGCGCTTCTTCGACCAGATTCGGTTCTATCCGGTCGGCGCCGCCGAGTTGCTCGAGATGCGGGACGCTTTCGTCCACGGGCGCTTCGAGCTCGACGTCGGCGAGGAGCGGTTCTCGCTCGCGAGCTACGAACGCCTGCTCGCCGACAACGCCGAAGGGATTCGCGCGTTCAAGACCACGCAGCAGGCGGCGTTCGACGCCGAACGGCGCCGCTGGGCCGAAGCCGACGGACGCGGTGACGCGCCGCCGCCGAAGGCGAGCGCGGCGCCCGAGCCCCAGGGCCGGGACGGCGCCGAGCTCGTGGAGAGCCACGTTCACGGCAGCGTCTGGCAGGTTCACGCCGCCGTCGGGGCGCGCGTCCGGCGCGGCGAGGTGCTCGTCGTGCTCGAATCGATGAAGATGGAGATCGCCGTCGAATCACCCGTGGACGGCACGGTCGTCGAGCTTTTCGCCGCGGGTGGACGAGAAGTCATTCCCGGTCAGGCTCTCGTGGCGGTACGACCCGAAACATGAACTTCGAAATCCAGGAGCTCGGTCCGCGCCTCGCGCGCGGTGAGGTATCGGCGGCGGACGTCGTCGCCGAGGTGTACCGGCGGATTCAGGCCACGGGCACGCGGCCGGTCTTCGTCGAGCTCTTGCCGCGGGAGCGCACGGCGTACTTCGTCGCCGCGGCGGAGTCGCGACGCGCCAGGGGTGAAAGGCTGCCCCTCTTCGGGATCCCCTTCGCCATCAAGGACAACATCGACCTCGCGGGCGTACCGACGACGGCCGCTTGTCCCGCGTTCGCGTACGTGCCGGGCAAGAGCGCGCCGGCCGTCGCGCGTCTCGTCGACGCGGGGGCGATCCCCATCGGTAAGACCAACCTCGACCAATTCGCGACGGGTCTGGTGGGTACACGTTCACCCTTCGGCGCTTGCGCTTCGGTGTTCGACGACCGCTACGTATCGGGCGGCTCGAGCTCCGGATCGGGCGTCGCCGTCGCCCGCGCGCTCGTCAGCTTCGCGCTCGGGACCGACACCGCAGGTTCCGGCCGCGTGCCTGCTGCCTTCAACAACGTCGTCGGCGTGAAGCCGACGCGCGGGCTCGTGAGCACGCGCGGCGTCGTCCCGGCGTGTCGGTCGCTCGATTGCGTTTCCGTGTTCGCGGGCAGCGTTCCGGACGCGGAGCTCGTGCTCGAGACGCTCGCCGCGTTCGATCCGGACGATCCGTTCTCGCGCGAGCTTCCGCCGGGCGAACGTGGAGCCTCCGCGCTCGCGAGCATTCCTGCGCTGCCCGTGCAGCGCCTCGGCGTGCCGCGCGAGCTCGAGGGGCTCGACCCCGAGTACGAGCGGCTCTTCGGGCAGGCCGTGAAGAACGCCGCGGAGCTCGGCGTCGAATGCGTGCCGATCGACGTCGAGCCGCTGCTCGAAGCGGCGTTGCTCCTGTACGGGGGACCCTGGGTGGCGGAGCGCTACGCGGCCGTCGGGGAGTTCATCGCGTCTCATCCGGACGAGGTGCACCCCGTCGTGCGTGACATCGTGCTCGGCGGCGTCGCCGTCGCGGGAGCGGACGTGTTTCGCGGGCGCTACCGTCTCGCCGAGCTCGTGCGGCGTGCCGCCCCTGCGCTCGGGTCCGTCGACGCCGTGCTCTTGCCGACCACGCCGCTTCATCCGACGATCGACGCGGTGCTCGCGGACCCGGTCGAGCAAAACTCGACGCTCGGGCGCTTCACGAATTTCATGAATCTGATGGACCTCGCGGGCGTCGCCTTTCCCGCGGGATTTACCCGAGAGGGCCTGCCGTTCGGCGTGACGCTCGCGGGCCCCGCGCTGTCCGACCTCGGGCTGCTTCGTTTCGCCGACGCGCTGCATCGTGCGCTTCCCGCGACGATCGGCAATACCGGCTTCGCGCTCACCCCTCCGAGCGAGCGGCCCACGTCGGTGCGCGGCGCGCAGCGCGAGGTGCTGCTCGCCGTCGCCGGCGCGCACCTGAGCGGGCTACCGCTGAACGGGGAGCTCACGAACCGGGGCGCCCGGCTCCTCGGTACGGCACGGACGGCGGCCGAGTACCGCTTCTATGCGCTCGCGGGTACCTCGCCGGCCAAGCCGGGGCTCGTGCGTAGCCCTGGGTTTTCGGGCCCGGGCATCGAGGTCGAGCTCTGGACCCTCGGACGCGAGGCGTTCGGCTCCTTCGTCGCCGGGGTGCCCGCGCCGATGGTCATCGGGAACGTGACGCTCGATGACGGCCGGGTGGTAAAGAGCTTCCTGTGCGAGCCATACGTGCTCGAGGGGAGCGAAGAGATCACGGCGTTCGGCGGGTTCCGCGCCTATCTTGCCAAGCGTTCGGGATCCGGCTGACGATTTCGGACTCATCGCCCGCGGGCGGCACGAAGTGAAATCGACTGCCGTCGATGGCGCCATCGAACGTCGGCTCGTAGTCGATCGACTGCTCGGCCACGAAGGGGGCCGCTTTCTCGTGTGCCTGCAGCACGGCGAGCTTCACGTCGTCGGAAAGTTCGGCGGGAAGGCGCGCGAGAATTTCCTCGGGGCTGCGCTTCTTCGGGACGATACGGCGCCGTTCGAAGATCCTGTGAACGGCCTGGTCGTTCGTTCCAATCCAGACGCTGATCTCGTGCTCACCGCGGCGCGCCGAGACCTTCACGCACGCCGTGCCTCGCACCGGCTCGCTCCGTTCTACGACGAGCGGTAGGTCGGCGAGGCGTGCCGCGGGACCGCGATCCCAAACGCTGCCGATTCCGAACAGCATGGCCGGCACGTTCCACGCGGTGCCGCCCGATACGCCGGTGAGGCTCGCGATCGCACGCTCCGGCTCGAGCTCTTGGATCTCGGGACGGAAGCTCGCCCACGCGCGCGCGTCCCCCGCGGTTTCGCGCCAGATGACGCCGCGCGTCGGATCCCCGGATTCACGGTGGGCCTTCGTGTAGTCGAAGAGGAACCGCCCGTTCGCGCGATCGAACGCCGTTCGGAATGCGAGGGTGCTGCGTTCGGTGCGCTCGCCGTCGTCCTCCCGAAAGAACGTAACGGACGAGCCGCGATCCTCGTAGGTTTGGGCCGCTCGGTAGCGGTCGAGCGTCGCGCGAACGAGGCTCGAGGCCGTAGGGGGCGCCTTCGTCGCCGCAGCCGCGGGGGGACGAACCGGGGCCGCACCGCAGCCGACCACCAATGCCGAGAACGCTACGAGCGAGAAGGCCCGCGTCACGATTCAATTGTACTCTCGCCGAGCCGCGTGCATGAGTGCGGCCCCATGCGCTTTTTTGCCACGGCCGCCAAGGGCACCGAGCCCGCTCTACGCGACGAGCTTCGCGAGCTTGGTTTCGACTCGGTGCGAGCCGATCGCGGCGGCGTTCATTTCGAGGGCGGGCCGAGCGAGGCGTGGCGCGCTTGCCTCTGGTCGCGGATTGCCATCCGCATGCTGTCGCCGCTCGCGACGTTCTCGGCGCCCGACGAGCGTGCCTATTACGAAGCCGTTCACGCCATCGACCTCGACCCGGTGCTCACCCCCAAGCACACCCTCGTCGTGAGCTCGGCGTGTCGCTCGAGCCGCATCACGCACACGGAATATTTGAACCAGCTGACGAAAGACGCCGTGGTCGATCGCATCCGCGAGCGGCACGGCGCGCGACCGAGCGTCGACAAGCAGAACGCCGACGTCCACCTCTTCGTGCATCTCGTGAAGGACGAGGCTACGCTCTACCTCGACCTCGCGGGCGAACCGCTTCACCGGCGCGGCTACCGCGCGGCGAGCGCCGAGGCTCCGCTCAAGGAATCGCTGGCGGCCGCCGTCGTACGTTATTCGGGTTGGGATCGCGAGAGCGCCTTCGTCGATCCGATGTGCGGGTCCGGGACGCTCGCCATCGAGGCCGCGCTCTGGGCCAAGAACGTCGCCCCGGGCCTCGCGCGCGAGCGCTTCGGCTTCGAACGCTGGGCGAGCTTCGACGCCGGCGCCCGGCGAGCAATGAGCGAGCTCCGCGAGGCGGCA
>DASUTR010000920.1:0-7193 GCA_036374535.1 Polyangiaceae bacterium | reverse complement strand
AACGAGCTCGTCCATCGCTACAGCATCGGCGTCGACGCCGTGGGCACGATGCGGACCGCCTGGGCCATGGTCCAGGGTCGCGTGGACGCCACGCGCTACTCGGAAGTCGACGACTTCTTGGAGATCCAACACTACGAGTCGCGGTGGTGGCGAGACGCTTGTCTCCAATACTTCGCGAGCGTCTCGGGCCGAACGATCCCGAGCGGCTACGCGCCCCCCGCCAACAATCTTCAATACTACCGCGACCTAGCGGGGCGGTGCCCGAGCAACGCGGCGAAGCCTCGCTGTTCCGACATCTACACGGGTAACCCGTCGCCCGCCGTGCTTCCCTGATACGCCCGCCGAACGCGCCGGCTCGGTCTCACGCGGCGGGCTCAATAACGCGACACCTTCGGCCCCGTGATAACGTCTGACGATGGATTCGGTGGCATTTCGGGGTGATCCTGGCGATCTCGAGCGCTTCGCGGCGAACGTCCTCAAGCACGGCGGCAAGCTCGAGGAACTGAGTCCGTTCGAGCACCGCCTGAGCTGGGAAACGCCGGCCGGGAGCGGCTACGGCAGCACGACCCAACTGCGTTCCGGGGTGAAGCTCGCGGCGGCAAAGCTCAGCTGGGACCAGCCGTGGACGTTTCAGATCCACGAAACCGTGACGCCGTTGAAGTTCATGCTGTGCCAAGGCACGGGTCCGCACATGGCGCCCTCGGACGGCGCGAGCTACGTGCTCGGCGGTGGCACGCTGCAGGTGAGACGCTCGACGCAAGCAGTGAGCACGACCTGCGAGTTCGTGCGCGGCGGCGCCGATTTCGAACAGCTCGCCCTCGAGATCGAGCCGCAGCGATTGAGGGAGCTCTACGGCGCGCCCGTGCTTCCCGCCGCGCTCGAAAAGCTTCTCGCCAGTACGCTGTCGTACGAGCGCCACGAGCAGCCCTTGCGCCCCACCCTCTTGCGCTTGCTCGACGAGATCCTCCACGCCGACGCTCGCGGCGCTTCTCGGCAGCTGTTTCTCGAAGCAAAAGGGCTCGAGCTTCTGGCGGGACTGATCGACGAGCTGGCCCTCGCGAGCGAGGCGCTCTCACCGCTCGGCACGAGGGACATCGAGCGGCTCGAACGCGCTCGGCGCTTGTTGCTGGAGCGGATGACCGATCCACCCAGCGTGCCCGAGCTTGCTCGCGCCGTCGGGCTGAACGAGTTCAAGCTCAAGGCGGGGTTTCGTACCCTCTTCGGAACGTCCGTGTACGGCTACCTGCGCGCCCAACGAATGGAGCAGGCGCGAAGACTGCTGCTCGAACCCGACTTGAGCGTCACCGAAGTTGCCCTACGCGTCGGCTACGCGAACCCGAGCAAATTCGCGGAGGCCTTCCGCAAGCAGTTCGGGCTTCCACCTTCGGCCGTTCGCTAGCCCTGGGGCGCCGGCAGGCCCTAGGGCTCCCGCTCGGAGCCGAGTTGCTCCCGCGCGGAGCGGCACCTCGGCACGGCCTCCCCTAAGTGAGCCCCGATGACCCGTTGCTCGGACCAAGCGCCCATCGCTCGCATTGCCCTTTTCTTCACCGTCCTGCTTCTCGGCACGCCGACTGCCTGGGCGGAACCCGAGGAGTCCCGCGCCGGACGCGAAACGGTGACGCTCGCGACGAGCCTCATCACGCCGTTCTTCGGTGCGATCTACTTCGAAGGCAAGCTCCGGGCGTCGAACACCGTCGCCGTGGTCCTGAACACCAGTTACCTCGTCATGGAAAACGACGACGATTGGAAGGCCAAGAGCGGGACACTGGGACTCGGAGCCAACTACTACTTCCAGGGTGACGCGCTCCGGCGCTGGTACGTCGAAGCCGTCGCAGAAGTCTGGGTCACGTCCCAGCGTCACGAGCCATCGGGAGAAGTCGCGCCCGTCGGGCTCGGCTATGCGGCCATTGCCCTGCTCGGCTACGAATTCGTGTGGGACTCGGGTCCGGTGCTCGACCTCGGCGCCGGTGTCGTCGCATTCCATCTTCCGAGCGCGGAGGTCGAAGTCGACGGCAGTGCGATCGCGTCCGAAGCGCTCACGCGCGTCTACCCCGCGGCCAAGGTCAACGTCGGCTGGGCGTTTTAGCCGAACGCTACGCTCTCCCCCGATCGAGAGACGGTCGTGGTCACCGGCACGTAGCGCTGGCGCCCACCGTGCCTTCGAGGACTTCGGTCTCCATGACGTTGCCCGCGCTCGCTGGGAACGTCATCACGACATCGAACGTCACCGTCTGGGTAGCGCCTGAGCCTGCCATGCTGACCGAGCCGCTCTGTGCGGTCGAACTGGCGCGGCTCGGGTCGGTCCCGAAGCCGGCGCATTCGGTGGTTGCCGGCCAGAATGCTATGGCGCGACTCAGACCCCAACTAGGCGGAAGGGTCAGCTCGGAAGCATTGGTCGTCGGGGACTGAAGCTCGAGGACGAGACAAAGATTGCGCCCCGGATCTCGCTTGCGCACGGTGATCCTGTCGACGCCGCCGATGTAGTGACAGCCGTGATACGTGACGGCTCCGCTTCCCGCTGCGCCACCTGAGCCCGCGCCTCCCGCTCCACCCGAGCCTGCAGCGTTGCGACCGCCGGCGCCAGCCCCACCGAAGCCGCTCGTTCCGGCAGCGGCGCTGCCGCCGCTCCCGCCCATACCGCCTGCGCCACCGGTCGAAGCACCGCCGGTCGAAGCACCGCCGGTCGAAGCGCCGCCGGTCGAAGCACCTCCAGCACCGCTGGTCGTTCCGCCGGAAGCTACGTTGCCTCCAGAATGGGCTCCCCCGGAAACGCTTCCTCCTGAATCGTCGCTCGTGTCACCCGTCGGTGAGCTGCTCCCGCAGCCGAACACGAAGCCAGCCAAGCAACACGCGGCGACACCCCCAGCGACAACACGCTCGTTCATCACACGACCACCACCGTCGAGTATCGCTCCGAGGGGCGTCTCGGGCAAGAGTCTACCGGATCTAGACTCTGCTCTGCAGAGGTCCTCAGTCGAACGAGTGCAGCGAGAGAAGCGCCTTCAGTGCGGCAAAATCCGCTGGCTTCACCAAATGATGATCGAAGCCCGCTTCCTTCGCGCGCTTCCGATCCTCCGACTGCCCCCACCCCGTGAGCGCCACGAGGATCACCTTCCGCTCGGCAAAGTTCGCGCGAATGCGCCGCGCGACTTCGTATCCGTCCATACCCGGCATGCCGATGTCGAGAAATACGATGGCAGGATCGTAGGCGGCGAACACGTCGAGCGCGCGCGGGCCGTCCAGCGCCGTTCGCACGTCGGCGCCGAGGAATCCGATCAGCGCGCCGAGGCTTTCGGCCGAGTCTTCGTTGTCGTCGACGACGAGAATCCGCTTGGCGGCGATGGGACGCGCCTCCGCGTTCGGGCGTACCTGAAGCGCCGGCGCGCCGTGAGAAACGACGGGAAGGCGGACACGGAACTCACTGCCCTTTCCGACACCTGCACTCTTGGCTTCGATCGTTCCCCCGTGCATCTCGGCGAGCTGCCGCGCGAGTGAGAGACCGATACCGAGACCGCCCTGGCCCCGGTTCGTCGTCCGGTCTCCTCGATGAAACATCTCGAAAATGCGCTCGAGCGACGCCTCGGGAATGCCGACACCGTTGTCGCGCACGGCGATCTCGATGGCGCCGTCGCTACGCTGCGCTTCGAGCGCGATCTTTCCGCCGGGCGCCGTATATTTCGCGGCGTTGTTGAGGAGGTTCGACAAGAGCTGCGCGAGCCGTACCGGATCCCCCTCGAGCCACACGGGCTCGTCCGGCAGCGAGACCGCGAGCTCGTGTTGCGAGGCCACCACGAGCGGCTCGCTCGTTTCGATGGCGTTGCTCACGATCGTCGCGAGCGCGACGTGCTCCTTGCGGAGCTCGAGCGCGCCGCGATTGATGCGCGACATCTCGAGCAGATCGTCAACGAGCCGAACCAGATGGTTCACCTGGCGCTCCATCATTTCGCGAAGGGGCTCCGACGGCGCGGAGCCCTTGCTCGACATGAGCAAGAGGTGCAGGGAGTTGCGCAGCGGCGCGAGGGGGTTTCGGAGCTCGTGCGAGAGCGTCGCCAGAAATTCGTCCTTCTTTCGGTCTGCCTCGCGCAGCTTCTCGATGAGTTGCTCGCGCTGCTGATGGAGAAGGGCATTGTCGAGCGCGACGGCCGCCTGCGACGCGATGCCGACGGCGAGCGTTTCGGCTCGCTCGGTGAAGACGCCCGTCCGCGAATGTCCGAAAAATAGGCCACCGAGCACTTCGCCCGTGCGCGAAACGACCGGTACGGCGAGGTAGCTCCTCACCGGCAAATGGCCCTTCGGCATGCCGTAGTGGGGCGCGGTGTGGCCGTAGCGTTCGTCCTTCGTCACGTCGTCGAGGCGCACCGGGCCGTGACCCGCGAACGTCGGAGCGAACACGGCCGTGTTGCGCGGCGTGCCGAACTTCGCGAACGCCTCGCGCGGCGCGCCCGAGAGCGTGTAGAGCAGGTACGCTTCTCCGCTCTCGTTCGTCACGTTGTGGAAGAAGGCGCCGAACTCGGCGCCCGAAAGTTTGGTCGCCGCGTCCGTCACGGTCTGCATGATACGGTCGAGCTCGATCTCGCCGGCGACGGTCCGCCCCACCCGATTCAGAGCTTCGAGTGTTTCGGCCTCGTCACGCAATACGCGTTCTCGATCCGCCTCGAGCCGCCGCTGCATCTGCGTAAGCTCGATGCGCGACGCGACGCGCGCGAGGAGCTCCCGAGCGCTGAACGGCTTGTAGACGTACTCGTCGGCCCCGGCCTCGAGGCCTTCGATACGCGGCTCTTCGCCGGCGCGCGCCGACAATAAAATCACGGGAATCGCCGCCGTTCTCGGGTCCGCGCGCAGCGCTCTCACGAGCCCGAGCCCATCGAGCTCGGGCATCATGACGTCGGCGAGCACCAGATCCGGAAGCGCGCGCCGCGCGGCCTCGAGCGCCGCCCTGCCGTTCGTGACGGTTTCGACGGCGTACTCCGGCTCGAGCAAGCGGCGAACGTAATCGCGCATGTCGGCGTTATCGTCGGCCCACACCACCCGCGCGCGAGCCGTTTCGCCGCCGGAGTGAGCTTCGGTGCGTCGCTCGGCGCCGGGCACGTCCACGGCTTCACGCGGGAACCAGCCGAGCGCCTCTTCCACGTACGCTTCCGCGCCGAGCATCGGCGGCGTTTGGGCGCTTTCGGAACCGAGGCGGTCTTGGGCTAGGTGAGCGAAGCCTTTCGGCACGACGATGCGGAACGTCGTACCCGACCCGTACTTGCTTTCGGCGGTGACGGCGCCACCATGAAGCTTCACGAGCTCCTGCACGAGCGCGAGGCCGATGCCGGTCCCTTCATGCGTGCGGCTGCGCGCGCCTGCGAGCCGCCAAAAGCGCTCGAAGACATGCCGCATTTCGTTTTCGGGGATGCCCGTGCCGGTATCGCGAACGACGAGCTCGAAGCCGCCCTCCGCCTCGCGAACGGTCACTCCGATCTCCCCTTCGAACGTGAACTTGAGCGCGTTCGAGAGGAGGTTCAGCACGATCTTCTCCCACATGTCGCGATCGACGTAGGCGGGCGCCGAGAGCGGCGGACAATCGAGGCTCAGTTGGAGGCCGGCGCGTTCCACGGCGGAGCGGAAACTGCTCGCGAGGTCTCGCGTCAGCGCAGACAGATCGGTCGCGACGTAACGGGCCTCCACGCGCCCCGCCTCGATGCGGGAAAACTCGAGCAACGTATTGACGAGCTTGAGCAGCCGCGTCCCGTTGCGCTGCGCAATCGCGAGGTTCGCGCGCTCCTGGGTATCGAGACCGGTCCGTTCGGCGAGCTCGTTCAACGGACCGAGCAAGAGCGTCAGCGGCGTTCGGAACTCGTGGCTCACGTTGCTGAAGAACGCCGTCTTCGCGCGATCGAGCTCGGCGAGTTGTTCGGCGCGCCGTCGCTCTTCTTCACGAGCTTTCGCGGAGCCCATCGCGGCGCCGACCTGTCCCGCGACGAGCCCGAGGAAGGTCCGGTAGTCGTCGTCGAAGGGTCGGAACGGGTTCAGTCCGACGACCAGCACGCCGGCCGGCGCCATTCCCGCCGCCGCGACGACGGGCACCACGGCCGCCTGTTTCGGAGCCTCGTTCCAGGCGCCTTTCGGAACGTTGCGAAGCGAAGGAGAGAGGTCGACGACCCGCGTCTCGTTCGTGCGTAGCGCGTCGGCAAGCGGCCAGAGCTCGGGGTCGCCGAGCTCCTCGGCACCTGCCGTCGAGCCTTTCAAGAGCGGGACCGAACCGTCGCGCTCCGCGACGAACAAAAGCGACAACGGCAGATCGTGCTCGTTGTCGCGCAGCGCCGCCACGCTGAAGGAGCATGCTTCCTCGAGGCTCCGCGCGCCGGCGCCTCGGGCCAGATCGCGCAGCGTACGCATGCGCCGCGCGCCGAGAACGCGACCCGTCGTCTCGCTGACGATGCAGAAGACGCCGCCGACACGCCCCGACTCGTCGCGCACCGGATCGTACGAAACGTCGAAATACGTCTCTTCGATGTAGCCGTAACGATCGAGCAGGAATAGGCGATCCTCGGCGTAGAACGCGTCTCCCGTTTGGAGAACTCCCTCGAGGAGCGAACGAAGATTGGTCTCCCAAATCTCGGACCAAACGTCCCGGACGGGCATGCCCAGCGCTCTCGGATGCTTGGCGCCGAGTACGGGGCGATAGGCATCGTTGTAGAGCGCCACGAGCGACGGTCCCCAAAACAGGACTATCGAGGCCTTCGACGGCAGCAGAATGCTGACCGGGCTTCGGAGGCTCTGCGGCCAGCCGTCGAGGGGCCCGAGCGACGTCTCGGCCCAGTCAGTCGAGCGCATGCGGCGTGCCATCTCGCCCTGCCCGGCGAGAAAATCGAGCGACTGTTCCATCGACCGAATGGCGAAGCCTAGCGGCTCTCGCAGAACTCAGCGACGTAGCGAATTGCCGCAACGCCGCAGCCGAAGCTCGGCGCGGCGCTGCATGACGACGAGAATTCCCAGACCGAAAAGCCAGGGTGATAGCGGTGCCTTGTTCCGGGAAGGCGGTCGAAGCGCGCACGAGCCGCCGCTGTTCGCCTCGGCGTCGTCGCCTTCGGCTTCGTCAGCGGGGCCCTCCGGGACCAGACAGAGCCCACCGCCAGGAGCGTCGAAACCGGCGACACACGCAGCCGGCTCGCTGCAATCGCGCGAGGCGGCGCAAGGGCGGGTGCACA
>DASUTR010000919.1:0-4521 GCA_036374535.1 Polyangiaceae bacterium | reverse complement strand
GCGTGAGCGGGCGAGAGCGTCCCTTGAACTCCGCGTCGAGCGCGTCGAGCTCGGCGTCGTCGATTTCGGCCACGCCGCACGCGGCGCATTCGAGATGCCCGAGCTCGTCGAGCTCGGAACCGGCGCGCGCGAACGCGTCGTGCACGGCCGAGCGGAGGGCGTCCCGCGGATTCGGCCCCCACGCCGTCGACGCGCCGCGCACGACCGCGTGGACCGTATCGCCGTCGCGCAGCGCGTCCTCGAGACGCTTCAGCACGAAGAGGACCACGCCTTCGCCGAGGACGGTGCCGTCGCGGAACTCGGTCCACGCCCGCACCCTGGGCTCGAAGGCGAGCACGCCCCGCGCGGCATGGGCCCGGTGCACGAGGGGCGTGAGGAGCTCGCTCACGCCACCGGTGACGACGCAGTCCCACTCGCCTTGCTCCAGGCCCAAAAGCGCGGTTTCTAGCGCCGCGTGCGCCGACGCGAAGCCCGCGTCGACCGCGTAGTGCGGCCCATAGAGATCGAAGTGCATGGCGATGCGCGCCGCGGCCACGCTCGCGAGGGATCCGACGACATTGTCGCTCGAGGAAGGCGCGAGACGAGCTTTCAACGTGTTCGCAGCGCTCTCGATGCTGGGTAGAATCGAGGCAGCGTCGTCGCTGCGCGCCGCGGCGTCTCGGAGAGCAGCCGTCATCTCGTCGAGGTGGATGCGCAGGCCGCTGTCGCGCTGGTAGCCGAGCGTGCTAGCACCGAGGACGATCGCCGTTGACTCCCGCGGCAGGTTGCGGACGCCGGCGAGCGCCTCGGCGCCGGCCGCGAGCGCGGCGAAGCTCAACGGGTTTCCCACGCGCACGTCGGCGGGGGGAACGTGGAAGCGACGCCAGTCGAACACCCAGCCATCCGTCACGAAGCCGGCGGCGCCGAGCTCGGGATGCGCCTCCGGTTCGAAGCGAGCGCCCGAGCTCGCTCGGCGGATCGCGCTCGACGCCGACTCGGCCCTCGCGCGGAACGCGCTCACGTCGTGCGCGCCGGGCAGCACGGCGCCGAGCCCCACGATGGCATGAGCGCGGCGATGGTCAGCCATGATCCCTCTTGCCTGCGGCGCCGAAGCTACGGCCGGCGCGCGTCGAGCTCGAGAGAATCAGGGTAGCCGGTAGCGAACCTCGCACTGAATGCGCCGCATTTCGCCGGGCTCCCGCCAAACACCGGTGATCTTTCCCACGGCGTCCCTTCCCCCGGCCACCTCGATGGCCGCCGGAACGAATCCGCACCACGCTCCGGACGCCCAGTCGAGCAATCGGCTGGGAACACCGCGGCACTCGCCGACGTAGTGCGTCGGATCGTTGCGGATCGCGGTCGCCTGCCCGAACGCAACGTAGTTGCCCCAGAGCCGCGGGGTGAAACTCATCACACGCACCGGCGCGGCGATACGCAAGAAGACGCGATACATCGTCGTGAGATCGCGGAGGGCGTTTTGACGAGCAATCTCCATCGTCATGTCCTGAACGCTGCGGTTCAGCTGCTTGCCGACGACCTCGAGCGCTTCCACGAGCGGGAGGACGTCGTACCAGGTGCCCGGCAGGAGGATCGGATTGTCGATCGCTCCCTTGCCCTGGACGAGCGACTGGAACGTTCCGGGACCGAGTCTCGTGTCGATCCATTCCCGAGCCTGCATGACGTGCGACCCCTTGGTCTTCCGAAGGTCCGAGCCTTGTTCCCCGGTCGCCGCAACGCCCAACTCGCTTTCCATGACTGTCATGGATATCACGGTTGAGCCTTCGGGGGGTTTCCGAGATCGGTAAGCGATTCTCCCACGTTGGCCGCGGGACGCCCACATTCCCGACGCAGCGCGGAATCACCGAAGACTCCAGTTCGAAGCGCTCTCGTGTACCGGCGCAGGCCAACTGTCGATCCAGGTTTCTCGGCACTCGCGCGCAAGCTCGCGCGGTGAGCACAGCGTGACTTCGATCTCGTCGAGACTCGGCTCGTAGCGGGCCCGCGAGACGAGCTCGCCGAGCTCGGGGTCTTCCGCCGGATGGTCCTCGCGCAAGAAGAACCCTCGGCTTTCGCGCCGAAGCAGCGCGCTCTGCAGGATGGCTTCGGCGAGCAACAGACTTGCTTCGATGTCACCGAAAGCGCCTCGCCCGAGCTTGGTGCGCTCGCTCTTCGTCCAGGCGAGCGAGCGCTCAGCCTGCTCCGGGTTCACCCCGTTTCCGAGCGCGCGGCTCAAGTGGGACTGGATGGATTCGAGCGCGGACGACGAGAACGAGGGCCGTTCGACCACGAGCTCGAAATCAGCCGAATCGGAGGAGGCCACCGTCGCGAGCTCGTCGCGCACCTGGCATCCCGAAGCCAAGTACATTGCCCACGGCAGGCCTCCGACCCGGTTCGCGCCGAAGTCGTGCATGGCTTCCCCGGTCACGAACACACCCGGCAGATTCGTCCGCAGGCGCGAGTGGGCGACGCCACCCATCGTGAAGTAGATGAGCGGCGCCACGCGAAAGGTCACGGGCGGTTCGCTGCTCGAGAGGCGCTTCAAGCGCTCGAACGCGGCGAAGTCCAAGCCGGCGGGGGCGGCGAGCTCGTGCTCGACGAGGGCGCGCCCTTCCGCCGGAAACGACTCGACGAACTCGGCACGAGCGCGCGCGGCGCTGCTCGTTTCACCCGAATTCTTCGCCCTTTCGAGCTCCTTCTTGAGCTTGGCCACTCGCAAGTACAGCGGGCGGTAGCGCAGGTCGACGAAGAACTTCGTGCTCGCGTTCTGCGACCAGAATTGAACGGCGGCGAGGTGGCTTCGCGTCCCCTCTTGAGAGAACAGCGTCTCTTCCAACCAGGCGACGCGGCTCCCGCCGGCATCCCTGATCTCGGCGCCGGGCAACTCCTCGGTCGGGGTGACCGCGTTGGCATCGATGTTGCCGTATCCGTGCTTGAACACGAACTCTAGATTGCTCAAGAGACCGCCCGCGTGAAGGAAGCGACCCAGCATGGTTCCGAAACAGTTGGTTCGGATCGCATTGCCGAAGAGGCCGGCATAACCACCGGTGGCGAGGACGACGTTCGCGGCGCGAACCTTTCCGATTCCGGACGGTGTTTCGTACTGAACGCCTCGACACGAGTGCTGGTCGGCAACGAGCCGCGTCACCCAACCGTCGATCACGACTCCGCCGAGCTCGCGGTAAGCGCGACTGAGACGATCGAGCAGCTCGTGTCCGGGACCATGCGCGAGTGCCTTACCGATCTTCACCGGTCGGAGCTCGACGAGCTCCTCCAGATCTGCGAGCGCAGGAGCCAGGTGCGTTCGTAGAATACGCGCAAGATCGGGATGGGACTGTCCTCGGCCGAGGTCCCGGAGGTACCCATCGAGATCCGCGAGCCTCAAGGGCGCGGTGTTCACGGCGCCCGCCGAGCGCCGGGACGCGCCCTGAACGCCACCGCGGTCCGTGCCCGTGTACGAGACGAGCGCGCTCGGGACACCGGCACGGGCGAGCTGATACGCCGTCCACATTCCCGCGATGCCGCCGCCGATGACGACGACCGCCTTCCGTACTTCGGGTAGTTCCCGGCTCAGCGTGTTCACGGTCCACCCCCGCAGCCCTCTGTGTTCCCGTGGAGACGGGCCGCGTGTTGCCTCCCGATGACACGAAGCCGTGCCGGAGGCAATCGCGTTCGTCTTGAATCTATACTATGCGGACCCGCGAACGCATGCGGAACCATGGAACGCGGATCTCGAAGCAGCGCGCAACGCACGCCGCCACAACGGCCACCGAACTCGGCACTTAAGTCCGATCAGAGTGACTCGCGGTCAAGTTACGAAGTTCCTGTTCCCTCAACTTGAAACGCTGAATTTTTCCAGTGGCGGTCTTCGGCAACTCGTCCACGAATTCGATCGATCGCGCATATTTGTAGGGAGCGAGATGCTCCTTCATGAACGCTTTCAGGCTGGTTTCGTCGACATGTGCGCCGGGTTTGCGGACGACGAAGGCTTTCGTTCTCGTAAGCCCTTCTTCATTCGGTATTCCGATCACCGCGCATTCGAGCACGGCTGAATGTTTCATCAGCGTTGCTTCGATTTCGAAGGGCGAGACGAAGACTCCACTCACTTTGAGCATGTCGTCCGCTCGCCCTGCATAGGTGTAGTAGCCCTCGGCATCGCACGTGTACTTGTCCCCGGTTTTCGTCCACGCGCCCTGGAAGGTTTCGAGCGACTTCTCACGATTGCGCCAATACATGAGAGCTGCGCTCGGACCTCTCACGTAGAGATCACCTATCTCACCGAGAGGAACCGGGCGCCCGTTCGGTCCGCGGAGCTCGACTTCGTACCCGGCGACCGGCCTACCGGAGGCTCCGTACCGGACGTCGCCCGGCCGGTTCGACACGAAGATGTGCAACATTTCCGTGGTGCCGATGCCGTCGATGACGTCGCAGCCGAAATGGTCGGAAAAAGCGCGACCGATTTCGCTCGGCAGCGCCTCGCCAGCCGACGAACAAAGGCGCAAGTTCACGGAGCGCTTCGCCGGCAGCTCGGGAGAGGCCAGCATC
>DASUTR010000918.1:0-7379 GCA_036374535.1 Polyangiaceae bacterium | reverse complement strand
CGGCGGCGCTCAGCGCCGCGGCGACGCCCTGGTTCGCCGCGCGCTTCGCGAGGAAAAACGCAACCGCGCCGGAACCCACCAAAAGGACGAGCAGGACGGCGCAACCCACGCCGACCCAGACGAGCGGGCTCGTCTTCTTCGGCGGCTGCGGCGCGCCCCCTGCCGGGTACTGCGGGTGAATCGGCGGAGGCTGCGGGCCGAAGCCGGCAGGCGCGCCGGGCGGACCGCCCGGAGGAATCACGGGAAACCCGCCGGGCGGTGCGCCGGGACCGCCGGGTGGACCAAAACCGCCGCCGTATCCGCCGGGACCTTGTTGCGACATTCATGGCCTCCTTTCGCGCTCCTTGCCGGTTAGCACTCACGCGTCGGGGAAAAAAGCGTGGCGAGCCGCGCGTCCCGCGCTTCGACGCTCGTAAGCCGCGAAAAAGCGAGGCAGAAGGCCGCTGATCGCCGCTCTGCTAGAATGAAAGGCTTGCAGGCGCTGCCATCGAGAGCCTTACCCGCTTGTCTCGCGCTCGCGTTCACCCTCGGGGCCGCTGCCTGCAGCGACGATGCCGACGAAAGCCACGGCGTGAACAGCGACGACGGGGGTGGAATCGGCGGTACCGGTCTGCCGATCGGCGGAACCGGGGGAACGCCTCCCATCATCGTGCAAGGCGGCACGGGCGCGACCTCGGGTGGCAACGCGGGTTCCGGTGGCATGATCGTAACGACCCTGCCCCCCGACTTCACGGCGTCGAACGACGGCGGCTACAAGCTCGGCGAGCCCGTCGATCCGAGCATGCCGAACCCGCCGATGAACGCCGGCGGCTGCAACAACCTGCTGACGGGGATCGTGCGGGACTTCCGCGGTCTTCCCGACGGACACCCGAATTTCCAAATGGACATCGATCAGTACGGTGTCTACCCGGGCATGGTGACCGACATGCTCGGCTCGAACCAAAAGCCGGTGTTCTCGGGCATGGTCACGAGCGAGGTCGCCACGAACGCGACCGATTTCGACCAGTGGTACCTCACTACCGACGGCGTGAACCAGCCGTACTTCCTCACCGTGTTCCTCGAGCCCGCGGCGAACGGCATCTTCACGTTCCATAGCGATTCGTTCTTCCCGCTCGACGGCACGGGCTTCGGCGATATGAACGAAGGTTCGGGCGGCCAGCACAATTTCTTCTTCACCTTCGAGCTCCACACGACGTTCCAGTACCGCGGCGGCGAGACGTTCACGTTCATCGGCGACGACGACGTCTGGGTGTTCATCAACCAGCGGCTCGCCGTCGACATCGGCGGCGTGCACGGGCAGACCACCGCATCCGTGAACCTCGACAACGAGGCGTCGCGCCTCGGCATCACGGCGGGACAGACGTACGCGCTCGACATGTTCCACGCCGAACGCCACACGAGCGAGTCGAACTTCCGCATCGACACCTCGCTCGCGTTCAACTGCAGCGTGTTCGTGCCCGACGTTCCGCGCTGACGGGGCCCGCGCGCGTTCCCACGCCGACCGCTTCGTGTTAAGACGGCGCCATGCTGCGCCAGGTTCTCTCGTTCACGACGCTCGCGGCAGCTACCGTCGCCGTCGCACTCTCGGCGGGCGCCCAACCCGGCGCGCCGAAACCACCCGCCGCCGCGCCGCCGCCTGCGACCGGCGCCGGACCGAACCTCCCGTTCGAAAAGTACTCGCTCGAGAACGGCCTCACGGTCCTGTTGCATCGGGACCCGTCGCTGCCGATCGTCGCCGTCGAGGTCTGGTACCGCGTCGGCCCCGTGAACGAGCCGCCGGGACGCAGCGGTTTCGCGCACCTGTTCGAGCATTTGATGTTCGAAGGCTCGCGCCACGTCGGCCGCGAGTTCGACAAGCTTCTCGAGTCGATCGGGGCGACCAACGTCAACGGTACGACCAGTTGGGATCGAACGAACTATTTCGAGACCGTCCCCCGCGAGCATCTCGAGCTCGTGTTGTGGATCGAAAGCGATCGGATGGGGTTCTTGCTCGACGCGGTCGATCAGGAGCGCCTCGACGTGCAGCGGGACGTCGTGAAAAACGAGCGCCGGCAATCGTACGAGAACGCGCCGTACGGACCGAGCACGCTCGCGCTGCTCGACGCGATGTTTCCCGCCGGTCACCCGTACCACGGCGCCGTGATCGGCTCGATGGAGGACCTGTCGGCGGCCACGCTCGGCGACGTGCGCGCGTTCTTCGAGAAGTACTACGCCCCGAGCAACGCGGTGCTCGCGCTCGCCGGCGATTTCGACGCGAGCGAGGCGCGAAGGCTCGTCGAGCGTTACTTCGGCAGCTTGCCGAAGAAGCCGCCGGCACGAGTCAGCCGGCCGACGACGCCGCCCCTCGCGAAATCCGTCCGACTCACGGTGAACGAACCCGTCGAGCTCGCCCGCGTCAGCTACGGATGGATCACTCCGCCCGCGTACACGCCGGCGGATGCCGTGCTCGACGTCACCATGGCCCTGCTCGCCGGTGGTCGCGCGACGCTCCTTTACCAAGAGCTCGTCGTCAAAGAGAAAGTCGCTTCCGAGGTCTCGGCCGAAGTCGACTCGAACGCCCTCGCCAGCATGGCCCTGATCGGCGCAACTGCCGCCTCCGGTAAAACGCCGGAAGAGCTCGAGCGCGCCATGGACCGGGTCCTCGATACGCTCGCGCAGAAGGGACCGACGGCCGCCGAGCTCGAGCGTGCCAAGCGTCGCATTCGACTGTCGGCGCTGAGCGAGCTCGAACGTTTGAACGGTCACGGGGGAGAATCCGGTCGCGCAGGAACGCTGCTTCGTCTCGAGCACTACACGGGAGACCCCGGCGGCCTTCCCAAGTGGCTGGCCACCCTCGAAGGCGTGACGGCGAGCGACGTCCAAAAGGCCGTACGCGAGCACCTGAAGCGCGATGCGCGGGCCGTCGTCGTGACGCGGCCTGCCGAGAAACCCGCCGCGAAGAAGGTGACGCCGTGAAGTACCGCCCGATGATGCGATGCGCGACGCTCCTCCTGCTCGCCGTGAGCGGTTGCGGCGGTGACGTGAAGACGTACCGCGCGAACGCACCGGTCTCGAGCGCCCCCGCGAAGAACGCGGCTCCGGACCCTCACGCGTGGCGAAACGAACGGCCGAAGCCTGGAACGCCGGGCACGGTGCGCTTCCCCGCCCCCGAGTTCGTGAAGCTACCGAGCGGCCTCGCGCTCGCCATGGTTCCGACCTCGGCCGAGGTCGTGACGCTGCGCTTCGTCGTTCGCCACGGAGCTTCTTCGGTCCCCGAGGGCAAGAGCGGGCTCGCCGCGCTCACGGCGCGCATGATGACCGAGGGAACCCGCAAGCGGTCGAGCCTCGAGCTCGCCGAACAGGCCGAAGCGCTCGGCTCGTCGCTCGAGTCGGACGCCGGCCGGGACGAATCCACGATCGGACTCTCCGCGCTCGCGAGCGACGTCGATCGTGCGCTCGAGCTACTGGCGGAAGTCGTGACGCAGCCGGCTTTCGACGCGAAGGAGTTCGAGCGCGTCCGCGCCGAATGGCTCGACGGCTTGGTCGCCGAGCGCCAGTCACCGGACCGGCTCGCGTCGCTCGCCGGGCTGCGCCTCTTGAACGGCGCGGTTCACGGCGCTCCCGTCTCGGGCGGCGTGTCCGACGTGAAGCGCCTGACGACGAAGGATCTGGCCGAATTCCACGCGCGCCGCTGGCAGCCGGAAGCTTCGGCGCTCGTGCTCGTCGGCAAGGTGGACACCGCGGGCGTCCGGGCGAGCGTCGACAAACACTTCAAAGCCTTCAAGGCCCGCGCCGGTGCAGCCAACAAACCCCCGTCGCTGCCTGCCGCTCCGGAGCGGCTGCGCGTCGTGCTCGTCGATCGCCCCGGAGCCGTGCAGAGCGCGGTCTTCGGCGCCCAGCGTTTCCCGGCTCGCGCCGAGCCCGGCTTCGAAGCGCGCGAGCTCCTCGGCGAGATCGTCGGCGGTCTCTTCACGTCGCGCATCAACCAGAACCTCCGCGAGAAGCACGCCTATACGTACGGCGCGCGCGGCCGCCCCGTGGCGACAAGACATTGGGGCGCGTTCGTCGTGAGCACGAGCGTGCGGACCGACGTGACCGCGCCCGCCGTCGAGCAGATCCTCGTGGAGCTGAAAAAAGCGCGGGACCCGAGCCTGGGCGCGCCGATCGAGCCGGCGGAGCTCGACCGCGGACGAGCGGACCTGCTGCATTCCCTGGGCGCGAGGCTCGAGCACACGAGTCGCATCGCCGACGCCGTCATCGGCCAATTCGTGGCGGATTTGGGCCAAGACTACTACGCGCGCTACCCGGCGACGCTCGCCGCGATCGTGCCCGGCGAAGTCTCCGAGAACGCGAAGCTCCTTGCTCCCGAGCGCATGGTGTTCGTGATCGCGGGCGACACGAGTCGCTTTGCCTCCGAGCTCGCGAAGCTCGGAGCCGTCGTCGAGAACGCGAACGAAGGGCTTACCGACTGACGGCGCCTAATCGCCGTTCGTCTTTTTCTTCTTCTTCTTCCTCTCGACCGGCAGATCTTCGAGGTCGACGACCTCCGGCGCGGCCTGCGACGGCAAAGGCGCGATCGAGCCTGCGTTCGGGTCCGCCGAAGCGGCCGCATTCTCAACGTCTTCCGAGCTCGTCGAGTTCGCGAGCGTGGCGAGCAGCGTACCGGCAGCGAGCGAGGCGAGCACGGCGAAACCGACGAGATAGATCGCCCGCGCGCTCGAGCGCTTCGGCGCACGAGGATGCCGCGACGCCTCGCGACGAAGGCGCTCGAGGCTCTTGCGATCCCGGATGACGACCGTCTTCTCCGTTCGCTCGGAACGCCGCCGCGGCGGAATCGTGGGTACGTGGCCCGACGGCTGCTGAGCGATGACGATGCTCGGGTGGTCGGTCGCCACCTGAGCCCGCGGAGCGGGGGCGTGCGCCTCGGTTTGCTGAGCGACGATGATCTCCTCGCCGAGCTCCTCGACACCGTCTTCGTCGTGATCGCGGTCGCCCAAGGGATTCCGAGCTTATACCGGGATGATCTCGGCGCAAGCATCCGGATCCACGGGAGTGTTTCTCGTGGTACGCTCAAAGGAGCGTGGCGCCTCCGTCCCTGGTTCTGGTCGTCGACGACGACGCGGTGAGCAGGCAACTGGTAGGGGACGTGCTCATTGCCTCCGGGCTCGCCGTCGAGGCCGTCTCGGGTGGGGCCGAAGCCATCGCGCACCTCGAAACGCACCCGCCGCCGGCGGCAATTCTGCTCGACCTCGTGATGCCGCCGCCCGACGGACACGCCGTGCTGCGTCACGTGCGCAGCCGTCCCGCGCTCGCGGAAGTGCCCGTGGTCGTCCTCACCTCGCTCGACTCGGACGAGGAGATTCGACGCGTTTTCTCGGGCGGTGCCGACGACTACGTGCGCAAACCGTTTCGACCGGCGGAGCTCATAGCCCGGCTACGCGTACAGATCCGGATGCGAGACTACCTCGACCGGCTGTCCCAGCGCGAGCGCGATCAGGAGACGGTGCTCGAACTCACGCAAGCGCTCGCCTCGAGCCTCGATATTCGCGACATTTTGACGACGGTCGTCAAGCGCATTGCCGAGGTCGCCCGCGTCGATCGCTGCAGCATCGTCGTCTTCGCCGACTCCGGCCGGACCGGCCGCGTGCTCGCGTCGAGCGACGACGACAAGGTGCGCGATCTTCCCATCGACCTCGAGCACTATCCCGAGATCCGGGAAGTAGTCGCGACGGGCCGTGCCCTCGTCATCCACAACGCCGAAGAGAGCAAGCTGCTCGAGGTGGTGCGCCAGCGCGGCACGGCGCGCGGCGTCGCATCCCTCGCCCTGATCCCGATTCTCCACGATTCGAGCCCTTTCGGCGTGCTGTTCCTGCGCTCGAAATCGCGCGTGAGCTTCAGCGACGCCGAGCTTTCGTTGGTATCGACCATCGCCAACGCGACGGCGATCGCGCTGCGCAACGCGCGCATTTTGAAGTCGCTTCGCGACGAAACCGAGCAAAGCGCTTTCGCGCGCGTCGAGGCCGAGCAGCGCGTCGAGCTCTTCCGCCGCTACGCCGGGTTCTTCGAGAGCGCCGCCGACGGCATGATCGTCATCGACCGCGCCGGCCGCGTGCTGTTCTCGAACCCGAGCGCCCGGGAGATCACCGGCGCGACCGAGGCCGAGCTCGCGCAAAACACGTTCGAGGACATCCTGGCGTCCAAAGAGAAGCAGCGCGCCGGACGGCTGTTGCGCGGCTTCGGCGCGGGCGTGTACCCGCGCGGCGTCGATCTCTTCTTGCGCGAGCGCGCCGGGCGTTCGGCCGTCGTCAACGTGAGCTTCAGCTCGGTCCTGCACGACGACGACGCGGTCGTCTTCACGTTCCGCGACGTGACACAGGAGCGACAGCTCGCGATCGAGCTGAAGCAGACCAAAGAGTTCCTCGAGTGCGTCATCGACAGCTCGGTCGACGCGATCGTGTCGGCGAACTTGAAGGGCACCGTGCTGCTCTTCAATCGCGCCTCGGCACGCATCTTCGGGTACAACCCGGCCGACGTCGTCGGCAAGATGAGCGTCGAGAAGCTCTATCCCCCGGGCGTCGCGCGTGAAGTCATGCGCAAGATTCGCGACCCCGACGTTTCGGGCTACGGCCGCGTCGAGGATTTCCGCGTCGAAATGCTCGGCGCCGACGGGCGCTCCATTCCCGTGCAGATCTCGGCCTCGCTCGTGGTCGAGAGCGGACGCCCCATCGGCTCCGTGGGTATCTTCACCGATCTTCGCGAGAAAATGCGCGTCCAGGCCGAGCTCGAGCGAGCCCAAGACGAGCTTCGCAACCGCGAGAAGCAGGCGCTCATCGCCGAGCTCGCCGGCGCCGCAGCCCACGAGCTGAACCAACCGCTCATGATCGTGGGAGCTTACGCGCAGCTCCTCGCGCGCCAGGTTCAGGGCGACGCCGAGGCCAGTAGAACTGCCGAGGTCATCACCGCCGAAGCGCAGCGCATGGCCGACATCGTGCGCAAGGTGGGTAGCATCACGAAGTACGAGACGAAGAGCTACGTCGGCGAGGCAAAGATCCTCGACCTCGAGCTCGCGAGCGAGGAGAAGAGCTCGCGGGAGCGCACGCCATGAAGCTCGAGCCCGAAACGCCGACGCCTCTGCCCGCCGTCGCCTCCGACACGCGCGAGATCGGCTCGGGGCCCGTGCGGCGCGGCTCCGAACAGCCTGGAACCGATCCCTGGCGGGACGTCTTGCTCGCGCTCTCGCTCGATCTTCCCCTCGACGCGAATCCGCGAGAGCTTGCCGATCGCTTTCTCGACGGCCTCGTCGTGCTCTTGCCGCACCTCGCACTCGGCGCGTGCATCGTCACCGAGCCGGGTGAGCCCCCGACGCTCTGCGTGCGCCTGCCGCCGGGCGCCTCGGACGC
>DASUTR010000917.1:0-6071 GCA_036374535.1 Polyangiaceae bacterium | reverse complement strand
CTTCGCGTCCGAAGCCGGACGGAAGTGTTCCGCCCGCAACAGTAAGGCTTGACTTACGGTTAGCCATAACTTACCCTTCGTCCGCGGCTAAAGGCGCGCTGCGTTCCCCGCTCAAGGTCGAAGCATCTGCATGACGAACGTGGAGCGTGTCCTCGATGCACTCGGCGATCCGACGCGGCGTCGTGTCTTCAAGCGTCTGCGCGCGGGGACGCGGTCCGTCAGAGAGATTGCCGATGGTCTGGACGTGTCACGTCCCGCGGTCTCCCAGCACCTCAAGGTGTTGAAGGCAGCCGGGCTCGTCATGGTTCGAGCGGAAGGCACCCGGCGCGTCTACGCCGTCGATACGCGTGGCATCGAGGCGCTCCGTGACTGGCTCGACGGGTTCTGGGATCAGGCGCTCGCCGCGTTCAAGGACGCGGCCGAGCGAGAAGCAACCAACGAAAGAAACCGAGGAAGACCAGCATGAGCGGTCAGGCGACGAGTGGTACCGATCCGAACACCGTTCGTAAGGTTCTGAGCGTGAAGGCGCCGCCTGACGTGGCGTGGCGCGTGTTTACCGAAAAGATGAGCGCGTGGTGGCCCCTCGATCCTACAAGATCGGCAAGGCCAAAGCCGTAGAGGTGGTCGTGGAGCCTCGGGTGGGCGGCCGCTGGTACGAGCGTGGCGACGACGGCAGCGCGTGCGATTGGGGCACCGTGCTCGCGTGGGAACCACCCGAACGCCTGGTGCTTTCGTGGGACATCACGGCGGACTGGCAATTCGACGCGAATCTGAAGACCGAGATCGAGATCCGGTTCATTCCGGAGGGCAAGGACGGCACTCGCGTCGAGCTCGAGCACCGGCATCTCGACCGTTACGGTGACCGCCGTGACGAGATGCGCCGCGTCTTCGACACCGAAGGTGATTGGGGACGCCTCCTTCAGATGTTCGCACGCGTGGCAGAGGCTTAGGCCTCGGGAACCGTCACTTTGCAGAGAGGTGGGCCCTCAGTCGCTTCCTTGATCGCGGAACGTGCCGCTTCGTAAGCTGCGCCTTCGTCTGCTGCGGAAGCACCGCACAAGATGCGCACGCAGCGCATCGAGGTCGTAACCGGCGCAACGGAACGCGATGTAGCCGTCCGGGCGAATGAGGTATTGGGCACCGTCTTCCGCACCGAGCTCCGCGAGCACGTGGCCGTCGTCGAGCAGTGCACCGGCTGACGGTGTCCTCGAGAGACGATGAATTCTGACGAGATTGTCGTATTGCCAGGCAAGCTCATCGAGACGAGCGCGCTCCCAACGTTCGGGTTCTCCGCACAAGAGAAGGCCGAGGTTTGGTCCGATGACGGCGCGCTGCATAGCGACGGGTTTTCCGTCGAGCGTCAGCTCGGCATCCGGCAAACGATCGCCCGCGCGGGGGCCCCGGCCAAGAGCGGGGCTGCCTTCAGAGACGATGGAACTCCGGCGGTAGCGGATGCCGAGCTCGGAAACGAACTTGAAAGCCCAGGACCGCAGCGACGGTGTCTCGAACAGCTTCGGCATGAGGCGCGCGACGAAGACGTTCCGCACCCAAGTAGCGAATGCGCCTGCGGACATCGCGCTCGTGAACGTCGAGAAGACGCGATCCGTGTACTTGAGGAGCGTGCGACCCACGGGCCAGCGCTCGGCTTGGTACGAGTCCAGAAGCTGTTCGTGTGCCTGGCCACGCAGAACGAGTGCGAGCTTCCAGCCGAGGTTCCACGCGTCCTGGATGCCGGTGTTCATGCCTTGCGCGCCCACGGGGCTGTGAATATGCGCAGCATCGCCGACAAGAAAAACGCGCCCCCGCCGGTACGCGGCGACCTGCCGATGGTGCAGCCGAAAGCTGCTGAGCCACGCCGGGTCACGAAGGTTGACGGTCCCCGCAGTGGGAACGGCGACGATCGATTGAAGCTCGGCGAGCGTGAGCGGACCGATGGGCGAAGCGTCGGCTGGAATCTCACGCTGCTCGCGCTCGCGCCGGGCCCGCATCCCGATGACCCTCCAGGTGGTCGGTGACCCGAGTGGAAAAAACATCGCGACCCCGCCGCCATCCGCGAACGAATTGATGGCGCCCGGCTCGAGCGGACCGTCCGCCTCGACGTCACCGAGTACGAATTCTTCGGGATAGCTGCCGCCCTCGAACGCAAACCCTGCGGTTCGTCGCACGAGGCTATGCGCGCCGTCGCAACCGAGGACGTACGCAGCACGAAAGCGCTCTTCCTGACCGTTCGGATGTCGAAGGAGGCAATCGACGCCCTGCTCTCCGGCGTTCAGCTCGGTGAGCTCGACGCCGCGCTCAATCGTGACGCCGGAGCCCGCCAAATGATCGCCGAGAAGGCGCTCGGTTTCCGCTTGCGAGACGAACAGGATGAACGGGTACCGCGTAGCCTGCGCACCGATTCCGCCCAGGGTCACGGAGGCGACACGCTTGGTCCCAAAGTGTATCGCGAGGCGCGCACCCGTGTTCCCTCGCGCTACGAGAGCGTCCGCGATGCCCAAGCTGTCGAGGATCTCCAGCGTGCGCGCCTGGACGGCGAGCGCGCGCGACTCGTGCGCGCGATCGAGGGAGCGGTCGATGATGCGGAAGGACACCCCGAACCATCGCAACTGGGCGGCTAGGGCAAGACCCGTCGGCCCTGCGCCGACGATCAGGCAGATAGCAGCATCGTTTCGCATGGTCGCGGACGTAGGCAACGCTGGAGCTGGATCACATCGGGTCGCGTTCGAGCACCTTCGGAAGGCTTGACGATACCACCGGCTACGACTTCAAAAGCGCTATCTTCCTACGGGACTTGGACCCCGCGACGAAGATCACGCGATTCACGCCGCCCTTGCTAGCGGCGACCTGAACGAGTTCATGCCGTGACGCGCGGTCAAGACGACGCACCTACTCGCCTCGCACGTCGGCTCGGAACGTTCGACGCCGTCATGATCGGCCTCGGTTCGATGATCGGAGCAGGCGTTTTCGCGGCGTTCGGGCCGGCGGCGCGCGCGGCGGGGAACGGGCTGCTCTTGGGGCTGTCGATTGCAGCCGTCGTCGCGTACTGCAACGCCACGTCGTCGGCGGCGCTCGCAGCCGTGTATCCCGAGTCCGGAGGCACGTACGTGTACGGGAGGAAACGCCTGGGTCCTTTCTGGGGGTTCCTTGCGGGATGGGGTTTCGTCGCGGGAAAGCTCGCGAGCTGCGCGGCGATGGCGATGACGTTCGGCGCCTATGCCGCCCCTTCGGCGGCGCGTCCCCTGGCGATCGCCGCGGTCGTCGCGCTCACGGGCGTGAACCTCTTGGGCGTGCAGAAGACCGCGGGACTGACGAAGCTCATCGTCGCGACCGTGCTGGCCGCGCTCGCGGTGGCCGTCGGTTCGTCGTGGCTCGGTGGCGCAACCGATCTCCGGCGCCTGTGGCCCCCTTCGACGAGCGCCCACGGCGTGGCAGAGTCCGCGGGCTTTCTCTTCTTCGCCTTTGCCGGCTATGCGCGGCTCGCCACGCTCGGTGAGGAGGTCGTCGAGCCCGGCCGCACCATTCCTCGCGCCATTCCGCTCGCGCTCGGCATCACGTTCGTCGTCTACGCCATCGTGGCGCTGACCGTTCTCGCCGGGGCAGCGACGCCGGCGATCGCCGCCTCCCCTGCACCGCTCGCGACCGCCGTCGAGGCGGGCCGTCTCGCGTGGCTATCACCCATCGTGAGGATCGGCGCCAGCGTCGCCTCGCTCGGCGCTCTGTTGTCGCTCATCGTCGGCGTGAGCAGAACCGCCTTCGCCATGGCTTCCAGGCACGATCTGCCCGCCTTCCTCTCGGCGGTCCATCCGCGCTACCGCGTTCCTCATCGCGCCGAGATCGCGGCCGGAAGCATCGCGGTCGTCGTGGTCGCGCTCGGGGATGTGCGAGCCGCCATCGGATTCAGCTCGTTTACGGTGCTCATTTACTACGCGATCGCGAATGCGTCCGCGTGGACGCTGGAACGCGAGCGACGGCGCTGGGCGCGCGCGCTCGCGCTCGTCGGATTCTGCGGTTCGCTCGCGCTCGCCGTGACTCTGCCGCTGAGCTCGATCGTCGCGGGCGCTGGCGTCCTCGCCGCCGGCGCGCTCACGTATTCGATACGGCGTGCGGGTTCGCGCGCTCGCTAGTCGGACGCGCGGCATTTCGGCGTAGCGCCGCACTCACGGGCCAGACGCCAGTCTCGGCGGAACCCCCTCCAAATGACCGGCACGAGCTCCTGTCGAGCTTCCACGATCCCCTGCGTTTTCAGCTGTCGGAGGATAGTTGCGTAGCGCAACTATCGCTGCTAGACATTGATTCGATGCTCGACGCGACGGCCAGCGCGCTGCGACACGAGGTTCAACGGTTCGTGCGCCGATTCGGGCTTTTTGCGGACGATCGTACGCCGTGTGGCAAGCCTCTGAGTCCCCGCGAAGCGCACGCGCTCATGCTCATCCTCGGTCGCGAGCGCGAGCACCTTCCGTTGGTTCAGAAAGATCTCGTCGCCGATCTCGGGATCGACAAGAGCAACGTGACCCGCCTCGTTCAGAGCCTCACGCGCGCCGGGCGCGTCCAGCGCACGTCGAGCGAAGTCGACGGACGCGCGCGCGTCGTGGAGCTTACGGCAAAGGGACGCCGGCTAGCGCAGTCCGTCGAGACCGCCAGCCAACAGCGGTTCCAACGTCTTCTCGACGCGATCGCTCCGGACCAGCGAGCAGCCGTCGTTTCGGCGTTCGCGCATCTCAATCGAGCGATCGCGCGCAGCGCCGCCGAGGTTCCGCATGCCATGGGACAATAATCTGAAAGCTCGCATCGTCCGCGAGTCGTTGAAGTTCGCGTGCGCAGCGGGAGTGTTCTGCGCAAGCTGCAAGCAAGCTGCCGAGCAAGCGCCAGCTGCCGTCGAGCCTCCGACGCGCGCAAGCGGAGCGCATGCCGAGCTCGACCGACTGGACACGCGAACCCCCCTACCCCTCCTGCCCATGATGGCAAACCATCAGAGGCAGAACATGCGCGACCATCTCGTCGCCGTGCAGCAGATCGTGCGCGCTACTTCGCGCGGCGACTTCGTCGAGATCGCCAAGGCGGCGTCGCGCATCGGCTACTCCGAACAAATGGGGCGCATGTGCCAGCACATGGGCGCCGCCGCCCCTGGTTTCACGGAACAAGCGGTTGCGTTCCACCGGACCGCCGACACGATCGCCGCCGCGGCCAACTCCAAGGACGCCGACGCGGTTTTGCACGCGCTGGACGCGACGCTTCAAGCGTGCACGCAATGTCACGCGGCGTTTCGGCAACAGATCGTGGACGAAGGGACGTGGACGAAGCTGACGGCCGAGCCACCGGCTACGAACCAATCCCCACCGCACTAGCGTGTCTCCGCGTTGGACTCAGCGCGCCTTCCCGCTCGAAAACTTCGCGAACAGAGGTGGAAGCACGAGCAGGTTCAACAACGTCGAGCTCGTCAGTCCTCCGAGGATGACGACGGCCATCGGCGCCTGAATCTCGTTCCCCGGCTCCCCCGTGCTCAGAATGATGGGAATGAGTGCGAGCGCCGCCGTGAGCGAGGTCATGAGAATCGGAGTGAGGCGGTCGAGGCTGCCCCGCATGACCGCATCGCGCAGGGAAAGGTTCTCCGTCAGCAGCAGGTGCCGGTAATGCGTGAGCATCATGATGCCGTTCCTGGCAGCAATGCCGAACAACGTGATGAAGCCGACGAGCGAGGCGATCGTGAGCTCACCGCCCGTAAGCCAGACGGCGGCGGCTCCGCCCACGAGCGAAAGCGGTAGATTCAGCATCACGAGCGCGGCGTCGCGGGCGGACCGGAACGCGACGAAGAGCAGGACGGCCATGCCGAGGATCGCGAGGAGCGACAGTCCGAAAATGACGCGGCTCGCGGCAGCTTCGCTTTCGAACTCCCCGCCGAGCTCGAAGTGGTAGCCCTGCGGAAGCGCGAGGGTTCTCTTGAGCGTTTGCTCGACCTCCTCGGCCGCGCCTCGCAGATCGCGGCCCGTAACGTTCGCCGTCACGATGATGCGGCGCTGGACATTTTCTCGGTTGATGACGTTCGGACCCGTCGTTTTGTCCACGAACGCGAC
>DASUTR010000916.1:0-4792 GCA_036374535.1 Polyangiaceae bacterium | reverse complement strand
CGAGCGCGTCCTCCCAGCCGGACGCGTCGTAGTCGGGCAGGCGGAAGTCGCCGCTCGGCGCGGTGCTCACCTTCCAGGTGGCGTCGCTCACGTACGGGCGCTCGAGCTCGTCGATGTGCACGAGCAGCGCGGGCGCGCGATCCGGGGAGCTCGTGACGACGGACACGACGTTTTCGCCCGGCAGGAACGTGAGCGGCACGAACACGGGCTCGAGCGACGCCGTGCTCTCCGCGACGAGCTCTTCGTTCTGGTACAGGCGAAACCCGTCGCGCGCGACGACCGCGATGCCCGGGCCCTGTCCCGCGCCGTAGGCGCCGTGAAGGAGGGGCGAAGTGCTCGGCGCATCGCCGCCTCCGAGCGCCGGATCGCTCGGCAGCACGACGGCGCCGTTCGTCGGGCGGCAATCGAACGGCGGCGTTTCCCCCGGGCGTACGGCAGTTTGTGCGACGTCGCTGCCGCACGCGACGAGCGTGAGCAGGGCGGCGAGGGCACGTGCCGGCTTCACGTCAAAACTCCACTCCGAGCCCGAGCGCACCGCGGAAAGCCGGCATCGCGAAGATCGTCTCGTCTTCCGCGACGGCGACGCCCGGACGCGGCGTGAGTCCGAGCACCGCGAGCTCGACGCCGAACGAAAGACTCTCCGTCACGTGCAGCGAGGCGCTCGGTCCGACGCTGCCGAGCGCGCTCCAAACCGTGTCGCTCCGGGCGACGAGCGGCGGCTCGACCTCCGACGTGGCCTCGAGGTGATACGCTCCCGCGCCGAGCGTCACGCCGAGCTCGAACGGGCCCGTGCGGAGCGCCACGAACGTGCCTTCGAGCCACGCGAGCTCTTGCCGCACGATCGCGGTTCCCGCCGACGTGGTCCACTCGCCTCCGATGAGCGGGCCGAAGAACGCGGCGCCGATGCGAAATCGGTCCGCGACGCGAAACGTGAGGGCCGCCCCGCCGCCGTACGCGAGCCCGACGCCCGACAGCGAGCCGAGCGCCCCGCCTTCCACTCGGAGCTTCCACGGAGGTCGCGCCGGGCGAGCCCAAGCGCGCACGCTTTCGGGCACCGGATCGCGATCGACGCTGACGACGTCCGCGGGCGCTTCTTCGCCCGCGGGGAGCTCGCGCAGGCTCGAACGCAAGAGATCGACGGCGCGTACGGCGAGCACCGAGGGCGCTTCACGCTGACTCTGGAGCGCCAGCGTTCGCATCGTCGTTTTGCCCGTGACGCGATCGGCGATCCACACGTCGGCGGACGTCGCGCCGGCGCGCCGCGTGATGGAGATGCCGGCGAAGGCGTCCTCGCGCTGCGCGGCAGCACCCACCGAGTCCGGCGAAGCCAGCGCGGGGTCGGCGTCGACCACGACGACCTCGAAGCTCTGCAGGCGAAGCTCGGCCCGCAGCCGGTTGAACGCCTCGACCAAGAGCGCGTCGCTGCTCGGCGGACGGACGAGCACGACGCGCTGCGCGAGCGCTTCGGGAGCGAAGAAGAGCACGACGAGCGCCGCGAGGGCGGCGACGAACGCGGGAGTCTCGGCCCTGGGAGACCGCTTGGCCTCGCAGGACCAGAGCCCACTCATGCTCTCACTCTTCGCCTAGGATTCTCCTCGCCGGCTTGGCGTGGACGCCCTCCGGATAGCGCGAAAGGTAATCGCGCGCGACCGGCTCCGCGGCGGCCCGCCCGCGCGCGGCGAGGATCATGCGCATTTTGCCGGCCAGCGCTTCGGCGGCGAGCGAGCCGGAGGGGGCTTCGGAAAGGTACGTTTCGTACCAATCCCGAGCCCGGTCGGACGCTCCGCGCGCTTCGAACAAGCGGCCGAGGAGGAAGCTTGCCGCGCGGCTCTCGCCCGTGCCCGCGAAGCGCTGGCGAAGCGTCGTGAGCGCACGTTCTGCGATCTCGCCGCGGCTCGTGTAGCGTGCAGCGTCCGCCAGCGCCCGCAGATCGCTCGCGCCGCAGGAGCGCAAGCACGCGTCGAGCCCGCGCTCGTTCGCCTGGCGAACCACGAGCTCGAAGTCGCCGTTCGCGACGAGCTTCGACCACGATTCGCGCGCAACCGTCGAAGCGGCAGGTCGCGCGACCTCGGGCTCGCGCGAGCCCTGCTCTTCGGGCACGCGTTCGGGCTCCAACGCGGAGAACGGGGTGCTCGGCTCCGGCGCTTCGTTCGTCGAGGCCTCGTCGGCATCGACGACCGTCATGCGGCGCGACGCGAGCTCGGCGCGAAAACGCTGTCCCCCGCGAACCGCAACGGCCCCACCGAGGGGTCCGTGAACCTCGACGGAGCCTTCGCGCATGCCGATTTCGAGCACTTCGGCCGCCGGATCCCAATCGAGCTCGAAGCGCGTTCCCGTGACGCGCACCTCGAACGGACCGCCGAGAAAGCTCCACTCGGCGCCCGACCGGTGCGCGACGTCGACGGCGGCCCGCCCGCGTTCGACGAGCACGCGGGCGCCGTTCGTCTTCGGCTCGTCGACGCGCAAGCGCGAGCCGGGCTCGGCGCGCACGACCGTGCCGTCGGAGAACGCGACGCTCACGGGTCCGGTCGATGCGCTCACGTACGGACCGTCGAGGGGCGCGCCATGCACCTCGTAAGCGATCGGCTTCGGCCAGAAGCGATGCGCGGCGAAGCCGAGGGAGAGCACTATCACCGCGGCGAGCGCGAGCGGCAGGACGCGGGTGCGCCGCGGACGCTCGAGCCCGAGGCGGACGTTGAAGAGAAGCCGCGCGCGGCCCGCTCGATCGAGCTCGGGGTCCGGGGGCGCTTCGGCGACGCTGCGCGCGAGCTCCGAGCAGCGCGCGATGGTCTCGTCGTCCGCGCGCGAGAAACGGACCCCGACCGGTGTCACGGATCCACCTCGCGCCGGTAACGCTCGAGGTACGCCTGAAGCGCGGGCTCGTGCTGGCCGCGTTTCACGATGTGCGTGCGCGCGCGTGCGAGCTCGCGTCGCGTCGTCGATTCGGAGACCCTGAGCGCGGCGGCCACTTCCCCGAGACCCATGCCCTGGACGTGGCGCAGGACGAACGCGAGCCGGCGCCGACTGCCGAGCTGATCGAGAACCCGATAGAGCGCCTGCAGCGCTTGTCGGCTTTCGGAATCGCGCGGCATGACCGCGGTGTCCGGCAGCTCGCCCGTCGGCGAGAGCGTGACCCAGCGGCGCACCTTGCGCCGGCGAAGCTCGAGCGCGGAGAGCCGAACGGCGATGCCGACGAGATAACCGCGGAGCGCCGCGCCTTCCTGGATGCTCTTCGCTCCCTTGACGAGCGCGATGAAGACGTCTTGCAACAGATCTTCGACGGCGAGATCCGGACCGAGCGCGCCGCGGAGCACGCTGCGCACGAGTCCGGAGTAGCGCTCCCACACGACGGCGATGGCGTCGGAGTCGCCGCGAGCCGCAGCGAGAACGAGCTCCGAGTCGCCGAGCCGTTCCGCGGGGAAGCGCGCCACCTGCCCGGAACCTCTCGGGTTCAGTGCAAAGGTCTGAGGAGGCACCGCCTGGATCAGTTACCCAAGGCGCCGCAAAGCGGTCAGCTATCGGCGCTACCGACTTTTTCGCGCTTCTGCCCGAAGGACGCGAGCTTCTTCTTTGAAGGCGCCGTCCGGAAAGCGACGCGCGTATTGGTCGAGAATTCCGACGGCGCGAGCGCCTTCGTTGTTTTTTACGGCGACACGAGCGGAATCGATGAGCCGAATTTCTTCCTTCAGGCTCGCACTCGTCGGTGCTGCGTGGACCTGCTGTCGCGCCTTCGGGGCAGCCTGCTCTTGCGGGAGCTCGTCGACGTGAAGATCGGCCGGGGTCGAGGGCGAGCCCTGGGGCGCGGCCGGAGGCACGACGTTTACCGGCGCGGGGGCGACGGGCGCGGCAGCACCGTCCGACGAACCACCCTGGGTCAAGAAGAAGACGCTGCCCGCGACGACGGCGGCGGCGACCGCACCCGCAGCAACCGCTCCAAAACCCAAGGTCTTGCCGGTGGGGACCGCCGCGGCAGTGGGACTGGAAGGCTCGGGAACGACGGCCGTGCCGATCGGACCGAGACCGATCGCGGCGCGCATGCGTTGCTCGAGCTCCGGCGAAGGGCGTTCGAGCCGCAGCGCATCGAGCAAACCTCGCTCGACCTCGCTGCCGTCACCTTCGAGAAGCCGCTTCATCGATTGCCTGCCAGTATACGTTCAAAGGGGGGTTTGGGAACGGTCACTTCTTACGATGCGTGACCGAGGTGTTCTTGGTCAGCAAGAACCTAATGCTCGAGACCGCCGCGCCGATCAGCACCACGCACAAAAGAAGTACGCGCGAGACCCACATTTCAGCCGGGTCGTCACGGAGCGAGTCCAGTGACACTCGAAGCAGCAGATACATCAGTGAAACGGCGACAAAAACGAATCCGGGTCTGAAGCCGCGACGCTCGAGCAGGAACGAGACAACGACCAGCACGATGGCGGCGAACGCCTCGTAAAGCATGACGGGGTGCACCGGGAGCGACGTGCTCGCGTTCGGCGTGAGGCCTCGCGACACGACGTGCGCGACCCACGCCGGTGAGTTCGCGGGGAACGTACCGAGCGAGGCGAGAAAGCGCGGCGCGCCGCCGTCGAACGGCACGCCGAAGTCGCACCCTTCGAGGAAGCAGCCGAGTCGCGCAACGGCGAGGCCGGCTACGAATCCCGGAGTGGCGACATCGGCGAAGGCGCGAAGCGACGTTCCGCTCGACCTCGATACGAGCTTCGCTCCCGCGAGCCCACCCGCGACGCCGCCCCAAATCGAGAGCCCACCGAGATAGAAAGCGACGGCTCCTTCCACGGAACCGGTCGCG
>DASUTR010000915.1:0-4394 GCA_036374535.1 Polyangiaceae bacterium | reverse complement strand
AACACGGCTCCGGACCCGCTCGCGTACGCGGACGTCATCGCAGTCTTCTTGAACACGCCGGACTTCGTGTACTTCGCCGAACACGGGGAGGATGAGGTCGCCGAGCGCGCCGGCACGTATCGGCTCTCGGCGCCCGAGCTCGCGTCGCGCCTTTCGTACCAGCTCTGGCAAACCGCCCCGGACGAGACGCTCATGACGCGTGCGAGCGACGGCAGCTTGCTCGACGGCCCGGTGTACGAAGCCGAGGTCGAGCGCATGCTCAGCGACCCTCGTTCGCGCGTCGTGCTCGACGAGTTCTTCGCCGATTGGATGAAGGTGGAGGATTTGCCCGAGCTCGACGCGAAAAACGCGGATCCGGTATTCGCCGCGTTCGCGGGGGACGATCTGCCGGACGAGACGCTCCGAGCCGCGATGATCGACGACGTGGTCGGCATGCTCGGACACTACGCGTGGCGTGAGCCCGCAAGCCTCGCCTCGATTCTCCTGAGCGAGAAGAGCTTCGCGAGGGACTCGGCGCTCGCCAGCATGTACGGCGTGCCGGCGTGGGACGGTATCGGCTCGCCGCCGTCGTTCCCGGCCGGCGAGCGTCCCGGCTTGCTCACACGCGCGCTGTTCCTGACGACGGGCTCGGCGAACACGCGCCCCATCATGAAGGGCGTGTTCTTGCGCAGGCACGTCTTGTGCGACGACATCCCGCCGCCGCCCGCAGACGCGAACGCACGACCGCCCGAGCTCAGCCCCGACATGACGACGCGCGAAGTCGTCGAGGCCGTGACGGAGATGCCGAACACGGCGTGCGCCGGCTGCCACGCGACCTTCATCAACCCGCTCGGTTTCGCAACCGAGGGTTTCGATGCGCTCGGCCGACGCCGCAGGGAGCAGACGCTCTTCGACGCCGAGGGGAACGTCCTCGGAACGAAGCCGATCGACACGAGCGGCACGCCGGGCATCGTGGAGGGCGACGAGACGCCGGTGTCCGGACCGCTCGAGCTCATGACGCTCGTCGCCGCGAGCGGCAAGGCGGAGGCGTGTCTCGCGCGCAACTACTTTCGCTTCACCTTCGCGCGCTGGGAAGATCTCGCGAAGGACGGGTGCGCGCTCGAGGCCCTGCGCGCGCGGCTCGTTTCGGGCGGCACGTTCCAGGATCTTCTGCGCGAGATGGTGCTCGCGGATGCGTTCAAGGAACGGGCGTTCGAATAGGTGAAGCGATGACCAGGCGAACCATCGACGTGACACGCAGGCAATTCCTCGTCGGGGCGGGCGGAGCGATGCTTGCACTTCCGGTGCTTCCGTCGCTCCTCGTCGAGAGCGCGTACGGAGCGGACCCGACGTTCACGCGCCGCCCGCGGCTCTTCTTCCTCACTACGGACCACGGCGGCGCGTTCGAGGCGAGCATGTTCCCGAGCGCCTCGACGCTGACCGGCCAAGGCTCGATCTTCTCCGACCATCCGTACCGCTTCGGCGCGCTCACCGGGACTACTTCGGGGAGCACGCGCTCGCTCTCGCCGATCCTGAGCGCGGACGCGACCCGCTTTTCGCCCGCGCTCATCGCGAAGATGAACGTGCTCTACGGCATCGACGTGCCGTTCTACATCGCGCACAGCACGGGCATTCACCTCGGCAACTACGCGCGAAACGACGGCAACGGACAGGACGGCAAGGACGTACAAGGCGACCCGCGCCCGACGGTCGACCAGCTCCTCGCGTGGTCGGATACGTTTTACCCCGACGTAGCGTCGATCCGCGAGCGCGCGATGGTCATGAGCCAGCGGCAGATTTCCTTCAACTACTCGAGCCCCGCGTCCCAATCCGGCAGCATCACGAGCGTGCGCGGCACGAGCAGCTCGCGCGAGCTCTTCGACCGCATCTTCGTGCCGCCGGACGACGGCATGCCCCGCCGCGCTCCCGTCGTCGACCGCGTGCTCGAGAGCTACCGCGCGCTCAGAAACGGCAACAAGCGTCTATCCGCTGCGGATCGCCAGCGTCTCGACGACCACATGGATCGCATCGCCGAGCTCCAGCGAAAGCTCGGAACGAGCGGGGCGTCGTGCGGCGACATCACGCGCCCGACGATGGACGCCGACGATTTCGGCGGGAACAATCCGGAAGCGGCCGCCCGTTCGGGCCAGCTCTACAACGACGTGATCGTCGCCGCGTTCAGCTGCGGAACGAGCCGTATCGGAGTGCTCGACCTCGGGTCCACCGAGCGCTTCGTGTCGTACGGCGGCGACTGGCACCAAGAAGTCGCGCACGAGTGGCAAACCGCGGACTCCCAGCAGCGTCTCGTCACCTCGTACCAGCGCGTCTTCGAAACGGTGTTTCTCGATCTTGCCGCGAAGCTCGACGTCGAGGAAGCGCCCGGCATGACGTACCTCGACAACTCGCTCTTGATCTGGACGCAGGAGAGCGGGATGGAAACGCACGGTTCCGCTTCGATTCCGATCGTGACGCTCGGAAGCGCCGCGGGATTCTTGAAGACGGGGCAGTTCATCGATTACCGGCGCACCGGCAATCGTGCGTCGTCGTTCGATCCGGGCGCCGGCGGAATGCAGTCGCTCGGCCTCTTGCACTCGCAGTTCCTCGCGACGGTGCTGCGCGCGATGGGTCTTTCGCCGAGCGAGTTCGAACGCTGGGGTCACAAGGGCTACGGTGTGCCCTCGCTCACGGGCGAAAGCTGGACGCCGCCGTACCGCCAGCACTACGAGAGCACCTCGTCCCGCTACTTTCAGATGGCGAGCGACGTCCTGCCGGGCCTCTCGGCCTGAGTGAGGGGTGGCGCGAAGGCGGTGCGCCTAGCGAAGCGCCTTGGGCGCCGCGTCACGAAACCAGTTCTTGATCTCACTCCACCGCTCTGGAACGAGCCCTTCAGGGAGCAGCGCGTCTGCTTCCGCATCGTCGAAGAACGTCAACGAGCGGATGACGTGATAGAGGTCCGCTTCCTTCACCCCGTAGCGGCGGCGGACGTAGCACGCGAGCGCTTCATCGAGTGTCACGGCGCCCTGGAAAATCTCGTACAGGTCCCAGAAATCGCGACGGATCCCGCGGCGCGCGGCAGCCGACAGCTTCATCGTAGCCAGATCGACGAGGCTCGCCACGGGAAACTCTTCCGGACCTCGCGTCGTTGGATTGAGCAGCGGATAGGGATAACGAACGACGTCCACGGGGATCGTGTCCACGAGCATCGCCAGCGTAGCGTCCGTGACGGAGGTCACCTCGCTGTTCGGTAGTTCGACGAGTGTCGAGCGGACGCTTTCCAAGTCGAGATCCGCGGCGCGGCTGAACAGGTCGAGATCGCGGGAGATTCGGTGGCCGAGATGGATCGCGATGGCAGTTCCGCCGCCAAGGTAGAGACCGAGCCCTTCGCTCGCCGGTCTCAATCGACCCAGGGTGCGAAGCTGTTCTTGCGGGAGCTCGATGCGTCCGGCCATTGGTGGTCCGAAACTTTGAAAAGGGCTCGCCAGAAGGCGCGCGTTCTGCGGGACAAGTCCGGGTGCCCGCCCTGCTCGAAGAATTCACGGATGCCGTCGAGACCGTAATGCGCCATCGCCCAGCGGACGTCGGCGAGGCGACCACGCTCGAGCACTCGGCCGAGCACGTACCGGCGGTCGCGCGCGAGGTCGATGCTGGTTGGATTCACGTCCCAAAACAGCCAGGCGTGCTCGCTCGGAACGGCCACGGCGCCGAGTCTATCACTCTCCGGGACCTCGGGCGCTTTCGCCATTTTGCACGCTGAGTCTCGAACCCGCGGCGAGACGGCAGGGATCCGGAACCGGCTCGGTAGTGCGGCATCCCACGGGCACGCCATCGACCTTCACCGCGCGACCCCGTTGCTCAGCACCGCGCGCGTGACGCGCTCGAGATACGAGTCGCGCGCGTAGCCGTCGCCCGCCCAGCCGAGGTAGAACCGATAAAAGTCGGCGCAAGCGAGCGGATAGAGCTCCCTCCACTCCGCCTCCACGAGGGCCGCGTCGAAACCTGGTTGCCCGCGCGCGCCCTGCCGCTTCTCCAGCGCGGTACGGAGCGCTCGAAAATAGTCGTCGAGGTAGCTCTCGGCGTCACGCTCGAGATCTCGAGGCGAGACGGAGCTCGTCAGAAAATAGGCGAGGTCTTTGACGCCGACTCCGCCGCCCACGTACTGAAAATCCACGGCAGCGACCGCGCTGCCACCCGGCGCAAAGCAGAAATTCTGCAGCTTTGCGTCGCCGTGGACCAGCGTTCGATGACGCGCGCGGTTCAGGCGTTCGTCGAGGACGGGCGCAGCGCGGCGGAGGGCGGGCGCGGCCAGCGCGGAAAGCTCGTCGGGGCGCGTCGCCAGGTGCCAGTAGGTGCCCACCTTCCAGAGGGATTCCGGCGGCTCGCCGAGAAAGGTCGCGTGAAACGCGGCGAGCCAGCGG
>DASUTR010000914.1:0-5279 GCA_036374535.1 Polyangiaceae bacterium | reverse complement strand
CTGGCGTGCGCGTTGATGCGCTGGAAGTAACCGCCCTCACCGTTGTCGAGCCAGGTGGTGACGACGTCGGCGCGCACCTCGTTGATCGCGCTGTCGGCGACGGTCGCGATGACCTCTTCGAGCGAGAGACTGGCGGCGATGGCCTCGCTGACGCGGTACAGCGAGAGCGCTTCGCGCAGGCGCAGGTTCTCCGCGGTGAGCCGCTTCTTCTCCAGGCCGCGCTGCACGATGTGCACGATCTCTTCGACCTTGAAGGGCTTCAGGATGTAGTCGTACGCGCCGCGCTTCATGGCGTCGATGGCCGTCTCGACGGTCCCGAAGCCGGTCATGATCACCGTGAGCGTGTCGGGATGAGCGCGCGCCACCTCTTTCAGCAAATCGAGACCGCCCATCCGCGGCATCTTGAGGTCGCTGATGACCATGTCGTAGCGGGCGCGCTCGAGCTCGGAGATGGCGCTCGTGCCGTCCTCCGCCGTCCGCACGATGTAGCCTTCCATGCCGAGGAAGTCGGCGATGATGTCGCGGATGAATTTCTCGTCGTCAACGACGAGGACTCGCGGTCGGTCCTCGGGAAAGCCGGAGTCGAGCTGAGGCATCCTTGGGCTTGTCGCTTGGTGTGAAGAGATAGGATAACAGGGAACGCGCTCGGCCGCTCCCGCGGCTAACCGCGTTCGGCGAGCAGGCCGCCCAAGCCGCGGCGCGGGCCCGGATCGTGATTTTTCAAATATGAAAGGTTCAGCCCGTTCACGAGTGCGTGCGCGGCGATCGGGCCGGCGAGCGAGCCCGTCAGGGCAAAGATGCCGCCGAACAACAGCCCGACCAGGGTGGCCCAGCTCGCCCACACCCACCGGCTCGGACCCGCCATCTGGTGGAGCACGCCGAAAAGCAGAGCCTGCAGCCAGAGTCCGAGCCACGGCTGGAGCAACCCGCGAAACAGGAGCTCTTCGCCGAGCGAGCTCGTGATGGCGAGCATGACGATGCCGGGCGTGCTCACGTCTCTGGCGAACGGGCGGAGCTCGAGGTGCAAATTCTTCGCCCACGCGAAGCGCGGAACCGAGTAGCGCGTTCCGACCGCGAGCAGCGTTCCGAGCGTCGTGCCGAGGGCCACGCTGTAGAGGAGGTCGCGCGGCGACCCGAGCGGCAGCCAAGGATCCTCGAGCGAAACCGGCGGCCGGCCGCGCGTGGCCATGGCGATCAGCACGGCGACGAGTGCCATGCCGGCGTAGGCAACGGCGAAGCGGCCCCAGCGGCGCATGGTGAGCGGAACTATGCCACAATCGCTCCTCGTGAACCGCCGAGAGCCATCGCGCCGCCGGGCGTCGCTAGGGATCGGCGAAAAGAACTGGAAGAAGCTCCGAGCAGCCGTGCTCTCCGTGCTCATCGCGTGGAACGTCCTCGGCGCGTACCCGACGCCCGGGGACATTACGGAGCAGAAGCTCAAGGAAGGCGTCGCGAAGAAAGAGCTCGATCGCTGGGTGCGCCGCCTTCGAAGCTTCGGGTTCGACACCGACCACGAACGGCTCGGCCGGTGGTATGCGGGGCTCGCGAACGGCCTCAACGCGGTGCGCAACTTCGTGATGGCGCCGATACAGCCGGCTATGGACTTCACGGGCACCCAGCAGGGCTGGCGCCTGTTCTCGCTGCCGAACGAGCGACCGCATGTCCTGCGCGTGATCGGCGAGCGGCGCGGTAAGAAGCGCGTTCTCTACGAAACCTGGAGCGAGTCGCGAACTCATCTCGGCGAGACGCTCGAATTTCGGCGCGTCCGCGCGCTCTACAATCCGAGCTCCCAGGGGCCTCCGAACACCTACGATGCCTTCGCGCGCCGTCTGAGCGAGCGCATCTTCGAGCAGAAGCCGGAGCTCGACGCGGTGACCGTGCTCCTCGAGCAGCGGCACACGACGCTCCCCGGCGAGCCCGAGGATCCGAAGCGCGAGGAACGCTTCGTCCACCATTTTCCGAAGGTGCAATAGCCGCAGTCGTGTCGAAGGTAGGCTGGTTCGAATCGCTCGTGCGTCTCTTCGACGAACGCGAGAAGCCGACGGCGCTTGCGCTGATTCGCATTCTCGTGGCCGTCACCGTGGTCTACGACCTCATCGTCGTCGGGGCGCTCGATTTGCCGGTGTGGCTCTGGGCACCCATCGACCAAGGCGGTGTTTCGCCCACCGCGACGCGCGACTCCGCGGCCTGGTTTTACAAGGTGTTCGAGCCCAGCGCGGACTCGGCGATGGGGCTTTACGTCGCGCTGCTGGTTTCGGCCGTGTCGTTCGGTGTCGGGTTCTTCACGCGCACGTCGGCGCTCGTCTACGTGCTGCTCTCTGCGCAAAGCTCCCTGCTGAACGACGTCGGGGATCGCGGCATCGACCGGGCGATCCGCATCGTCGTCCTCATTCTCGCGTTCTCGGCGGCGGGCCGCGCCTACTCGATCGACGCTCGCATCGCGACGAAGAGCTTCCGCGGCGACGGAAAAGAAGTCATGGCCTGGCCACGCTATCTCGTCTTGGGTCAGCTCGTCGTCATGTACATGGCGGCGGGACTCTCGAAGAGCGCGACGTTGTGGCTTCCGTGGGGCGGGCACGGGGCGCTCTACGTGATCTTGAACGAGCCCATCTACGCCGTGCGCGATTTCGGCTTTTTGGCGCATCCGGTGCTCTACTTCTTCACGCAAATCGGCACGGCGGCGTCGCGGACCTGGGAGCTCCTTTCCCCGGTGGTGCTGCTTGCGGCGTACTATCGCCGTAACCCCCACGGCGAGAGCGGGTGGCTCCGGCGCTTCATGACGCGCTGGCCCGTGCGCGACATCTACGTCGCGTTCGGCGTCGCGTTCCATCTCTTGCTCGCGGCGACGCTCAAGCTCGGGATTTTCCCGTACTCGATGCTCGCGTTTTTTCCAGCGTTCTTCAGGCCCGACGAAATCGAGACGTTTTTCGGTCGCGGGCGGGCGTGGTTGCGGGCGAAATTCGGTCGCGCGACGCCCGCGTGACGGGGGCAGTTCGTTAGCGGGTTGCCCGCCTCCGAGAACCCTGTAAAGTCGTTGCCCGGAGACGACGTGGCGGAAGCGTCCGAGGAGCTCGCTCGGTTCGAATCGGCCATCGAGCTCGTGGACATCATCGCGAAAAAGATCCTGCGCGAGCTCGGACCCGCGCTCGACCTCGACGAGCTTCGGAGCTTCGGTCGCGAAGGCCTTCTGGACGCGGCCCGCCGCTTCGATGCGGCGCGCGGCGTGCCATTTCGCGGCTACGCGAGCTTCCGCGTGCGCGGCGCCATCCTCGACGGAATCCGCGCGAGCGCGCGGTTGCCGCGCCGCACCCACGAGCGGCTTCGCGCGCTCGGCGCCGCGACGCTCGTGAGCGAGGGCGCCGCCGAGGACTCCTTTCAACCGCCGGCTCCCGGGGCGACCCCGGCGGACGCGGAACGCGCGCTCGCCGACCATTTGGCGGCCATGGCCACCGCCATGGCCGTCGGTCTCTTGTCGAAGACGGGATTCGGCGACGAGGGCGATCGCGTTCCCGTCGCCCCTCAGGAGAGCCCGGAGGAAGCGCTCGGCAACGCGGAGCTCATGGCCGTCGTCACGAAGGCGATCGACGCGCTTCCCGAGAACGAGGCGGCGCTCGTCCGCCGTCACTACCTCGAAGGCGAGCGCTTCGATCAAGTCGCGAAGGCGCTCGGCTTGAGCAAGAGCTGGGCGAGCCGCCTCCATACTCGCGCGATCCGTCGGTTGACCGAAGCGCTGCGCGATCGGGAGGAATGACGGCACTCGCCGCGCAACTCCCGCCGGCTCCGGTCGATTCTCCCGGATGAGCATTCGCCTCGACGGTGTTCCCGCTCGCGCTCCGGAAACGTTCACCTCGAGCTCGCCAATTTCCCCGGCGGCGAGCCGCCCCGACCCTGGCCCGTCGAGCTTCGAGCTTGCCCTGCGTCGAATCGGCAAGAACGTCGAGACCGGCGAGCGCATCGTCGCTGAGGCGGCTCGCGGCTACGCGAAGCTCGACACCGCTGAGCTCATCGCGCTCCAGGCGGGCATCTATCGGTACAGCGAAGCCATCGATCTCACCGCGAAGCTCGTCGACCGGGTGACGAGCGCCGTGCGCACCGTGCTTCAAGGCGGTCACTGAATCCACGTGTAGCCAAAGAACCGTGCTCGTCCTGCGCGTGACGGTCGTGCCGCGCGTGATACCCTCGCAAGATTCGCGTTTGGTTCGTTCTTCTCTCGGCGCTCGTTGCCTGCGCGCCCGCCACATCGCCGCCCGGTTCGGACGGCGGCGGGACGACGGGTGGTGCCGGTGCCGCGGCCTCGGGCGGCAGCTCGGGCTCCGCGCAGGGCGGATCGTCCCGAGGCGGCTCGTCACAGGGCGGCGTTTCGGGGGCCTCCGGGGGACTCGGCGGCTCCCCTTCGTTCGGTGGGTCGTCCGCGGGTGGCGCTGCTCTCGGAGGAAGCGGAGCCACGAGCGGGCAAGGCGGCACGGGAGCCGCGGGGGGAACGCCGGAAAGCGCGGGCAGCAATGCGGGCGGGACTGGCGCGGGCAGCGGCGGTAGTGCGGGGGGGCCGAGCGGTCCCTGCGGTCACCCCGGAGAGGTGTTCTGCGAAGATTTCGAAGGCGTGACCGCGCTCGATCCGGCGCGCTGGGTCGTCGAGAGGATCGGCGACGGCACGGCCGTCATCGATACGACCGTTGCCCACAGCGGGACCAGGTCAGTGCACGTCACGCAGATCGGTTACAACGCGTTCGCAACGCTGAAAGGCGCCGGGCTTTTCCCGAGCCGCTTCTACGTGCGTGTGTTCCTGCGCCTTGCGACGCCCATGACGGGTGGACACAACACGTACTTCATTGCTGGGCTCGCAGCCATGCAGGGCGCTCCCTACGAGTCCCGCATCGGCGTCATGAACGAGATGCTCATGATCAATCAGCCGCAGGGAGACCGCGGCTTTCTCTCGAATCAGAATTTCTACGTCGATCACCTGCCGGGCGCCGTCATCACGGCGAGCACGTGGAGTTGCGTCGAGGTGCTATTCGACCCCGGCGCGAGCACCATCAACGTCTGGCTCGAAGACATGCCCATTTCGGATCTGAACCGAACGGACTGGCAACAGGAGTCCTTCGACGTCGTCCGCTTCGGCTTCGAACGCTATGCCGGCCCGGATTCCGAGATCTGGTACGACGACATCGCCGTCGGTTCGCAGAAGATCGGCTGTCGGTAGACCGGCTGCCGCAAAGCGCCCCACGCATCGTGTGGCGCCATTCACTAGGGCACGCTGCTCCAGGCGAGACGAACGGCGC
>DASUTR010000913.1:0-5512 GCA_036374535.1 Polyangiaceae bacterium | reverse complement strand
TCCGTAGCTCGCCTGGATGCGCGGGCGTACCCTCGGCACATGCGCGCGTTCGAGTCGCGTCTCTCTGGATTCGTCGTGTCCATGGGGCTTCCGCTGGTGTCCCTCGCCGCGTGCGACGACGAGCCGCCGTTCGACGAGGTTCCGGAACGCACCGGGGGAACGACGAGCGGCGGAACGTCGAGCAGCGGCGCTTCCGGAGCGGCGGCGCTCGGAGGCGCGAGCGGAACCGGCGGCGGAGCGACGGGTGGAGGCACGATGGGCGGCAGCGCGGCCGGCGGCGCGACGGGTGGAAGCACGATGGGCGGCAGCGCGGCCGGCGGCGGAGCGACCGGAGGGAGCGCCGGAAGTGCCGCGGGCGCATCGAGCGGCGGAACGAGCCCGACGGGCGGCAGCGGCGGCATGGTGACGGGGGACCGCTCCACCGCCGAAGGCACCTGCGCGCGCTGGAACGGCGATCGCGCCGACGTTCGAGAAGGCACGTGGAGCGGCAGCGTTGCAAGCTGCACGGTCGGGGACATCTCGCCGGAGGGGCGCGCCAACGCCCTCAAGCTCGTCAATCTCTACCGCTGGCTCGCCGAGCTTCCGCCCGTCACCACGGAAGCCTCGCGCGATCAACAAGCGCAAGCATGCGCCCTGATGATGGAAGCCGAGGGGTCGCTCTCGCACTCGCCCGGCGAAGATTGGGCCTGCTACTCGGCGATGGGCGCCATGGGGGCGAGCAGCAGCAACATCTCCGGCGGCCCCGGCGTCTCCAGTATCGACGCGTACATGGTCGATCGGGGCAATGGCACCACGATCGGTCACCGGCGCTGGACGCTCTCGAACTCGCTCGGGCCCATCGGTCTCGGCTCGACGGGCAACGGAGCATCCTGTTTTCAGAACCTTCGTGGCACCGGGCGCGCGGGCAAACAGTGGATGGCGTGGCCTCCGCCGGGGATCGTCCCGCTCGAGGCGTTCGGCAGCGGGCGCGGCGGGACGATCGACTCCACCGGTTGGACCGTCCAGAGCGACCAGGTGAATCTCGCGGGCGCGACCGTCACCGTGACGGCCGGCGGCATGAACCTGCCCGTAACCGTGACGGAGCTTCAGAGTGGGTACGGTTCGCAATACGCGTTCCGCTTCAATCCGATGGGCTGGACGACGACGGCGGGCCAAACCTACGCCGTCAGCGTCAGCGGGATTTCGACGCCCATCAGTTACGAAGTAACCGTCGTGAGCTGCGCGATGTAGACGCGGAGCGCGGCGTGGATCGCGAGCGCACTTGATTCGATCGATTCGATACCGATCCTGGCCGTCGTCAGATGTCGCGCGTCGCCTCCGCCAGGCGTTCGCCGGCGAAAAGATGGCCGCCGACGGCAAGCGCGATTTCGCCGCCTTCGGCGCGCACGCGGCGGAGCTCGGTGAGCAAGGTCCGGAGCCGGTCGTAGGCCGCCGCGCTGTCGAAGGCGCGCTTTCGCTCGAGGAGCGGACGGGGACGCGACGCGCGGAGTGACGCGACATCGAGCACGGTGGCAAGCTCGCGCCGGTCGACGATCTGACCGTGCGCGATCGTGAGCGCGCGCACGGAGGTTCGCTCCGGCTCCCGGAACGCGACGTTCGCGTCGACGAGCAGGCAGAGAAAACGCGCGCGCCGCAAGAGAAGCCCCGTTTGCACCAGATTTCGCTCGAGACGTCGCCGCACGCGCGCGAGATCCCACTCGTCCGGCGCACGGTCCTCGGGACCGGGATCGGGCTCGGCGCGGCCGCGCGCGAGGAAAAGCGCGCGCGAAGCGGCAAGGAGCCTCGCCGACGGTGATTCGGCGGAGCCGGGAACGTGCTCGGCGACGAATGCGTTCCAGCCCTCGCGAAACAGCGCCTCCTCGGGCGTGAAGACGGCGGGCACGGCGAGCGCCGTCGCGCGGAGTCCCGGAGCCGGCTCGGCTCCGGCGAGCAGGGAAATGGCGGCGCCGAGCGGCGAGAGCGCGCGCTCGGACGGCAGCGGGCCGACGCGGTGCACTTCGTCCGGCGCCGAAACGGCTTCGCAGAAATCGCGCGACGCGAACCATGCGCTGCGCTCGCCGGCGCGGAGCTGGACGTTGTATGGCGGGTCGAGGCGCTTGATCTCGTCGCATTCGAGCAACGCGGCTTCGACGACGCTCGGCGTCTCGGTGTGATCGATGTCGTGAACTTGCGTCAAGAGCTCGAGCCCGCGTTCGGTCGCGGGTCCTCGGCTCTTGAAGTGGCTCGCGACGCGCTTCTTCAGGCTCGCCGCTTTGCCGACGTACACGACGTCGCCGTTCCTGCGCAAAAAACGGTACACGCCCGACGCGTCGGGGAGCGAACGGCGGCGCTCGGGCGCGAGCGGAAACGAACGCCGGCTCGAGCGCTGCACCCGCGCGGGCTCCGCGAGCCATGACCGAAGCTCCTCCCACGTCGTGAGCCCGGCGGCGGCGAGCTCCGGCACGAGCGCGCGCCAGATGAAGGCGGTCGCTTCGACGTGGCCCAGGGAACGGCGGACGAGCTCCGGCGAGTGCCCGAGGTAGCCCGCGAGCGCACGAATACTCTTGCGCGGCAGGTCCGGATAGAGCCGTTGGGAGACGGCGTGCAGGCACACCGCGTCGAACGGAAAAGGCGAATCGGGCGCGAGCCGCGCGTGGAGGTCGCGGAAAAAGGCGAGCTCGAAGCGCGCGAAGTGAATCACCGTCGGCGCGCCCCGTTCGGGGGCCGCCGCGACGCTCCGTGCCATTGCGGTGAGCTCACGCCACGCGGTGCCTTCGTCGATGGCCTCGGCGAGACATGCCTCGCTCCACCCCGTGAGCTCGCGCACGGCCCGACCGATGCGCCGCGTCGTGCGCGGGACGATCCACCGGCTTTCGACCCGTCCCTCGAGCCCGATGGCTCCCACGCGCGCGAAACCGAGCTCGAGCACGTCGCCGTACGCCGGGCTCGCTCCCGACGCCTGACAGTCGAGAGCGAGCACCACGAGGTTTGCGAGCTCCGGAGACCGATCCATCACGCCGCTCGAAACGTAGCGCCCGAAAAGGGGGACCGCTTGCCTTCGAGACGCATCGAATGTCTAGTGGTGAGAATGGCACTCTTTCCTTTGCGCTCGGCGCGGACACTGTTCACAACGAGCTTGCTCGCCCTCGGTATCGCTGCGACCGCGTGCGGCGGCGGCTCGGACGGCGAGGATCGCGACCGATCCGACAGCGGCGGCTCCGGCGGTCGGGGTGGCACGGACGGCAGGGGCGGCACGGGCGGCAGGGGTGGCACGGGCGGCTCCGGCGCCGGGGCCGTCCCGAACATCGGGGACATCGGCGAGGATCCGGCGCCCGAGCGCGCGTGGACGATCTTCGTCTACGGGCACGGCGATCACAACCTCTCGTATAGCCTGCTCGTAGACCTCCGAGAGATGGCGGCCGCCGAGCTCGGCGACGACGTGAACGTGCTCGTGCTGACGGATTGGGACGCTTCGCAAGCGATCCCGGGCACGGAGCCGCCCGAAGCGTTTCCCGAGGGCGTTCAACTCTTTCGCGTGCCCGGAGGCGGCTCGGACCTCGAGCTCGTCGCCGAGGCTGCCGAGGCGAACCTCGACGATCCGGACATCCTCGCCTCGGTCGTGTCGAACGTATTCAGCGGCTACCCGTCCGAGCGCCGCGCCGTGATCCTCTGGGACCACGGCGGCTCGTGGACCGGCGGCTTCGGCAGCGACACGCAGAACGGCACCGACGCGTCGCCCACACCGATGCCGGCCGCGGTCGTGCCGCTCGCGCTCGCCGTGGGGCTCGAGGACGCGGGGATCACGACCTCGCCACCCCTGGATTTCGTTGCATTCGATACGTGCCTCATGGGGGGCGCCGAGGTCGCGTTCCCGTTTCGCGGGCTCGCCTCCGCGTACATCGCGAACGCCGAGCTCGACTACGGCTCGGGCTGGGACTACTCCGCGACGCTCTCGTACATCGCCGCGAATCCCGACGAACCGGCGACCGCGCTCGCCGCCGCGGAGGTCGACCAGTGGGACGCGCACCACGTCTCGGCGACGGCGAACGACGCCCTCTTGCGCTCTCACGTCGCGTTCGACCTCGACGCCATGGACTCGCTCGCGGAAGCGGTGTCCGGCTTCACCGCGTCGCTCGCCGAGAGCACGACCTTCGACCTCACCGAGCTCGGCAGGAGCAGTTTCTTCGGCTTGCCTCCGTACGCGAGCCAATTCGAGAACGCCGGCAGCTCGCTTCCCGAGCTCAAGGATCTCGGCCAGCTCCTCGACTCGCTCGCCGGCACGACGTCCGATCCCGCCGTCGCGACGAGCGCGGCCGCCGCGCGCGACGCCCTCGACGGCGCCGTCATCGCGAGCTCGCAGGGCACGCTGCGGAGCGGCGCCGGACAGGCGGGCGTCCACGTCGAGCAGGGCCTCGCGACCCAGCTGACGCAGGAGCACTACGACCTTTACCTCGAGCGCGCCGTCGAATGGCTCGAAGCATCGGGATGGCACCTGACGCTCGAAGCCGCCGTACTCGGCGCCGATCTGGATGCGCCGACGCTCGACCACGTGGTCCCGAACGGCGACGGCGCGAGCCGCGACGCTCCACCCGTCCTCGAGTTTGCCACGCCCGATCCGGACGCGGCCAAAGTCACCGTTCAGCTCGGCCAGTTCCTCGACGACGGCTCGACGCTCGCGATCCTCGGGCTCATCGGCGCGGGGAACGTGGAGGCCGGGGACGCGTACGCATTCGAATGGGACGGCACGGTGCTCACCTTCGCCGACGGCCAGCCCGGCATGGTCGGCGTCTGGCTCGATGCGGGACCGGACGTGGAAAACGCCGTGTTCATGGTGCCGGGCCTGCTCGACGGCGCCGCTCGGGAATCGCTCGTCACGTTCCTCGTATTCGGGGCGACCGATACCGAGGCGAGCGCCGCCGTCGTTTCATTCGGCGACGTCGCGAGCACGCTGAGCGTCCGAGAGATCGCGGAGGCGGCGCCCGGCTCGACCTTCTCGCCGCTCTACGTGCTCTTCGACTCCGGCACGGGCGAATCGTCGCTCAGCGCGGGCGATCCGATCGCCATCCGCGGGAGCGGCATCGCGATCGAGAGCACCTTCGCGCGGGAAGGGAATTACGCGTTCTTCACGACCGTCACCGACGTGTGGGGCAACGAGGGCGCCGTCGCCGACGCGGTGACGCTGCTCGAGCCGCTCGGCCCATGACGCTTCGCACACGAAACGCTCTCGGCGGCGCGGGGCTCGTCACGGCGGCGGCCGTCGCGCTCGCGCTCTGGCGCTGCGGCGGAAGCTCCGAGCCCGCGCGGCAGCCGCACGCCGAAACACACCCGGCCGCGTCCGAGCAGCGGGCGGTCGTTGGCGACGGCGCGTCCTCCCCCGGCGAGCAAGCGCTCTTACCGCCCCCGAGCGCCGCCGTCGCGCCCGATCCCGCGTCGTCCGAGGCGCCTTCCGCCGCGTCGAGCCCGAGCGCGACCGGCAGCGGCGCGCCGCCGTCGAGCGCGGCGTCGCGCATCAACGCCGCGATCGCGCGCGACC
>DASUTR010000912.1:0-7818 GCA_036374535.1 Polyangiaceae bacterium | reverse complement strand
CGCAGGCGCTGGCAGTCCTCGCGCACCGAGTCGACGACGCTCTGCCCGAGCTGGTTTCGGCGCATGAGCGCGGCCTGACCCGCGGTGTCGTCGGGCGGCACGAACCCGCCGAACAAGAAATCGAACGCGTCGAAGGGTGAGATGATTTTCCCGACACCGACGCCGCCGGCGCTGTACGACAGCGTGTGCCCCGGGTGAACGTCCGGGTTCCCGACGTCGAGCACGACGTTGCTCTTGCGCGTCGAAGCTCCGAGCCCCGACTCGACCGCGAGGAACTGGTCGAGCGACGAGTTCGCGGGACGGCCGCCGTTCAGCGGGCTGCCCGTGAGGATGCTCGCCGGCGCGTCGTGGCCGTCGGAAGCGAGATCGAGCCCTTCGACGAGGAGCAGTCGATCCTTGAAGCTTTTCCCGTAGGTGGCCGGATCGTCGAACGGCCCGAGCGAACAATTGGGGTAGGCAATGTCGAAGCTCGTTTCCGTGTCGGTGCCGCGGAGCGACAAGCCCTCGACGGCGATGTCGGGCAAATCCGGCGTGCGCATCGCAAAGTACTCTTTCGCGACGCCGTGCGGGTGCGAAATGACCATGAGCTTCAGCGGCAGCGGCTCACCCGCGGCGTGAGCGAACGAGTCTTCCAAGAGCTTGTAGAAAGGGAGCGCCGTGGCGCCGAGCCCGACGGCTCGGAGGAACGAACGCCGCGCCGCGCTCGGTGCAGGCGCGCGGTGAATCGCGGGGCGCTTCATGGTGCCCTCCGTTCGACGAAGCGCGGACTTTTCACGTACGCGACGAGCACGTCGGTCAGGCGGTCCTGTTGCTCGGCGGGCAGCGTTTGCCAAAGCTCGACGAACGCTTGCTCGGCGCCGCGCACGCTTGCGTCGCTGCGAGCGGCGGAGCTTCGGAAGAGTTGCCGCGCGAGACAGGCCTTCACGCTCGTGCTCCTCGCGAGCGCCGAGACGAGCTCGGCGCTGTCGGCATAGGTGCCGTCGAGGTCCGAGCCCTCGTCGATCGTCACGGACGTGTCGATCGGTAGGCCATTTTCCGTGGTTCGTAGTTTGCCCATGCCGTCGAAATTTTCGAGCGCGAAGCCGAAGGGATCGATGGTCGCGTGACAACCGGTGCATTTCTCGTCGAAGGCGTGCTGTTCGAAGCGAACGCGCGTCGTCTTCGTGGTGTCGGGTGCGGGGAAGGTCACGACGATGCCGAGCGCGCCCGGATCGGGGGTGTCGAGGCAGGCGATGCGCCGCATGACGGCGACGCCCCGGAACACCGGGTGGCTGCCGTTGTTCGTGGCGAACACGGAGAGAAACGCGCCTTGGTTCAAGATGCCGCGGCGCCCGACGCCGGCGAGCGACGTACGCTGCCCGGCGCCCGCCGGGTTCAAGCCGTACACTGCCGAGAGCGGTGCTTCCGCGATCGTCCAATCGGCGGTGAGGAGCTCGGCGAGCGAGCCGCTCGAGTGAAACAGCACCTCCTCGATGAACGCGCGACTCTCGTTCTCCATGGCCTGGCTCGCGCTCGAAAACTCGGGGTACACGCTCTGCGCCTTTTCGCGACGCGCGACGTCTTCGATGCCGAGCCACTCGCGCACGACGTGGACGAGCCGTTCTTTTCCGGCGGGCGTGCCGAGGAGACGCCGGGCCTCGGCCTCGCGCCCTTCCGGCGTCGCCAGCGTTCCCGCCGCGGTTGCGGCGAGCAGGGCCACGTCGGGCGGCGCCGAGGTCAGAAGGTAGGCGAGCGAGGTCGCGACTTCGTTCGGCGTAAGCTCGAAGGTCGCACGCGGTTCGCCCGTCCCGAGCTCCGTCACGTAGAGGAACGCGGGGGTTTGCAAGAGCACGCGCGTGAGCAGGTCGACGCCGTCTTCGTACGTGTGACCGTCGGCGCCGACGTGGTAGGCCGAGCCCGTCCGCGTGACCAGGTGGGTGACTTCTTCGTCCGTCAGGGGCCGCCGGTACGCTCGCTCGCCGAAGGTGCGCACGAAGGTCGTGGCGCAAGCCTTCGCGCCCGCTGCGCTCGTATCCGAACAGGGCGAAAGCTCCGCGAGCTTTCCGCTCCCTCGCGCTTCGGCGACGAGCGCGAGGGCAGCCGTGTCGAGCTTGCCGGCGAGCACCGGGTCGACGCGCTGCGCGTCGTTCCTGCTGAACGCGGCGCCGGCCGGCGCGTTCGTCGGTCCCTGTCGCGAATCGGGAGGAAACGAAAATTCGACGCTCGGCCGCTTGCTCGTTCCGAGCAGCGCTCGCACGGAAGCGTCGTACTCGGCGTTCGTCAGCCGGCGGATACGCGCCGGAAGCAACGGGCTGTCGTCGTTCGCGCCGCCGCCGGTCGCCGAGCCCGAGCTACCGCCCGAGCCGTCGCCGCCGGTTCCGCCGGTTCCGCCGGTTCCGCCGGTTCCGGTGCCGCTGCCGCCCGTCGACGAACCTGGCTCGTTCGATTTCGAGGGGTCGCCGGTCGCGCACGCGCCGGCGATGAAAAGGAAGCTCGAGGCCGCGAGCAAGAGCGAAACCCGAGAAGGCGAGGAGGACAAAGTCACGGCTCTCTCCCCCAATCGGATGCTTAGCTCCGAAATCGTGGGTCAGCAATTTCGGCGCAGGCGCTCGGATTCGGGATCGCGAAAATCTCGATCTGCGTCGTCGGGTGGGTCGTCGTCACGCCACGTTCGATGCGCTACGTTCGCGGAATATGTCTTCGCGCAGGTTCGCTGCCGTCGTCGGCAGTGTCGGGCTCATCGTCGTCGCTTCCGCTTGTGTCGATCTTCGCGAAGATTCGAGGGACGGAGGGGACGGAGCGTCCGAAAGCGGAGGCACCTCGGGCAGCGCCGGAACGGCAGGCTCCGGAAAGGGAGGGACGGCGACGGGCGGCAACGGTGTTGGCGGCGGCAACGTCGGTGGCACCGCGGCGGGAGGAACCGGCGCGGGTGGCTCGGCGGCGGGTGGAAGCGGCACGGGCGGGAGCGGCATCGGTGGCGGCGTGCCCGTGCCGGACGAGCCGCTCAGTCCGTACATCGTCGTCGACGACTTCGGTTACCGGCCCGACGCCGTCAAGGTGGCCGTGATTCGCGATCCCGAGATGGGTTTCGACGCTGCGGAGTCGTTCGAGCCGGGCGCGACGTACGCCGTCGTCGACGCGTTCTCGGGCGAACGGGTTCATACGGGCGCGCCGGAGGCGTGGAACGGCGGCGCGGTGGATCCGTCGTCCGGCGACCGCGCGAGTTGGTTCGATTTTTCGTCGGTGACCACGCCGTCCACGTACTACGTGCTCGACACCGAACGCGGCGTGCGCTCGCCCGTCTTCGTCGTGGCGGCCGACGTGTACCGCGAGGTGCTCAAGCACGCGGTGCGCACCTTCTTCTATCAGCGCGCGGGTCAGGCGAAAGACGCCGAGTTCGCGGGCGCAGCCTGGGCCGATGCGGCAAGCCACCTTCGCCCGGGCCAAGACGCCGAAGCTCGGCGCTACGACGCTGCGGACGACGCGACGACCGAGCGCGATCTTTCGGGCGGTTGGTACGACGCGGGCGACTACAACAAGTACACGAATTGGGCGGCCGAGTACGTCGTCGATCTGTTGCGCGCTTACCGGGAACGTCCCGAAATCTGGGGCGACGACTACGACATTCCGGAGTCCGGCAACGGCGTGCCCGACCTTCTCGACGAGGTGAAATGGGGCGTCGATTGGCTCGTCAAGATGCAGAACGACGACGGCTCGCTCTTGAGCATCGTCGGTCTCGACCACGGTAGCCCTCCGTCCACCGCCGACGGGCCGAGCCGCTACGGTTCGCCGAGTACGGCCGCGACGCTGGCCGGCGCTTCGGCGTTCGCGTTCGCCGCCAAGGTCTTCGGTGATCTGGGCGGCGTGCACGCGGGGTATGCCGAAGACCTGGCCGAACGCGCCGAGCGCGCCTGGCAGTTCGCGGACCGAAATCCGAGTCTGACGTTCCGCAACAACGATTCGGCAAACGGCAGTCAGGGGCTCGGCGCAGGCCAGCAGGAGGTGAACGACTCGGGACGAAGGGACAAGAAGCTCGTCGCCGCCTGTCACCTCTTCGAGCTCACGGAAGACGCCGTCTACCGCACGTACTTCGATGGTAACTACGCGCAAACCGGCTTCATCTCGAGCGGCTATACGTACGCGTGGGCCGAGTTCCTACAAGAAGCGCTCCTCCACTACGCGACGCTTCCCGGCGCGACCGCGAGCGTGGTCGCCGACATCGAGGACACGTACCGGAGGGGCGTGCTCGGCGGAGACAACCTCCCGGCGCACCGTGAAGCCCGCGATCCCTACCGAGCTCCGCTCCAAACGTACACATGGGGCTCGAACGCGGTGAAAGCTCGTCTCGGGCTCGTGCACCATTCGTTCGTGAAGTACGGGCTCACCGGCGCGCCCGAGGACGAGCTCTTGGCGGCCGCCGAGAGCTACCTCCACTACCTTCACGGCACGAATCCGCTCGGGCTCGTCTACCTCACCAACATGGGCGCCTACGGGGCGGAGCGCTCGGCGCGAGAAATCTACCACAGCTGGTTTTCCGACGGCACCGCGTGGGACAACGCGGCCGAGTCGATGCACGGGCCGGCGCCGGCCTTCATCGCCGGCGGCCCGAACCCGAGTTACTCGTGGGACGGTTGTTGCCCGAGCAGCTGCGGCGTCGCGTGCGGCGCCGCGGCGCCGTCACCGCCCGCCGGCCAGCCCGCACAGAAATCGTACCGGGAGTTCAACGCCAACTGGCCGCTCAACTCGTGGGCCGTGACCGAAAACTCGAACGGCTATCAGTCGGCGTACATTCGGCTGCTGTCGAAGTTCGTCGACTGAGAGGGCGCATGATGCGCTCGCTCTTCGGCTCTGCGCTCGCCCTCGTTACCCTCGCGGCGTGCAGCCGACCGCCCGCACCTGCGACGAGCTCGGCAGCCGAATCGCCGGCACCCGCCGGGCCTCCCGTTTACGAGGACGCGGCTCGCCCGCTCGATGCGCGCGTCCGAGATCTGGTGTCTCGCCTGACGCTCGCGGAAAAGGCGTCGCTCCTCATCGACAAGGCGCCCGCCGTCGAGCGCCTCGGCATTCCGAAGTACGACGCCTGGAACGAAGCGCTCCACGGCGTCGCGTGGCGTCACGGGGTGACGGTGTTCCCGCAGGCGATCGGCCTTGCCAGCACCTGGGATCCCGAGCTCATGCAGCGCGTCGCGACCGCGATTTCGACGGAAGCTCGCGCGCTCTACAATCGGGGAAACTTCGGGCTTACGCTGTGGAGCCCCGTGATCAACGTCGCGCGGGACCCACGGTGGGGTCGCACGCAAGAGGGGTACGGCGAAGATCCCTGGCTCGTTTCGCGCATGGCCGTCGCGTTCGTGAAGGGCATTCAGGGTGAGCACCCGTTCTATTTGCGCGCCGTGGCGACTCCGAAACACTACGCGCTCAACAACGTCGAGGCGACTCGGTTCACCGGCTCGTCCGACGTACCCGAAGAGCTCGTTCGGGACTATTACCTTCCGCACTTTCGGGCGGCCATCGTCGAAGGCGGCGCGCGAAGCATCATGTGCGCGTACAACCGCGTGAACGGCGTGCCGTCGTGCGCCAATCCGTGGCTCCTCGACACCGTGCTGCGCAAGGAGTGGGGTTTCGACGGCTTCGTCGTCTCCGACTGCGGCGCGATCGGCGCCATGGTTTGGGGTCATCACGTGAAGAAGACCGACGAAGACGCGGTCGTCGCCGGCCTCCGCGCGGGTTGCGATCTCGAATGCGGCAAGGCGTACTCCGAGCGGATCGTAGAGGCCGTCGGGCGCGGAGCGCTCGTCGAAGCGGACGTGAACCGCGCGCTCGAGCGCGTGCTCGCCGCGCGGTTTCGTCTCGGCATGTTCGATCCGCCGGAGCGAAATCCGTACGCGTCGATCGGCATGTCCGTCGTCGACGGGCCGGAACACCGCGCCCTCGCGCTCGCTGCGGCGCGTCAATCGCTCGTGCTCTTGAAGAACGAACGCCTCCTCCCGCTCGACGCGACGAAGACGGCGAAGCTCGCCGTGATTGGCCCCGCGGCGAGCGTGTTCCTTCACGGCAGCGCCGGCTACCACGGCACGAACGACCACCTGGTCACGCCGCGCGACGGAATTCTTCGGCGAGCCGGCGGTGTGACGAAAGTCTCGTTCGTAGCCGGGACCGTGCTGCCGAGCGGCGACGGAGCCGCGACGACGCCCGTGCCCGAGACGCTGTTGCGGGCTCCCGACGGAACGCCCGGTCTCGGCGCCGACTACTTCGCGAATCCGAACCTCGCGGGCACGCCCGCGCTGAGGCGCGTCGAGCCCACCGTGGATTTCGCTTGGGGCAACGGCGGTCCGCCGGGAGGCTTGCCGGCGGACGGCTTTTCGGCCCGCTTTACGGGCAAGCTGGTACCGAAGCTGAGCGGCCACCATCTCTTGTCCGTTACCGGCGACGACGGCTACCGCCTGACGCTCGACGGTAAGCGCGTCGTCGAGGACTGGACGGATCACGCACCGAGAACGCGCGGCGTCGTTACCACGCTCGAGGCCGGGCGCTCTTACGACCTCGTACTCGAGTACTACGAGCGGGGCGGGGGCGCCGAGCTTCGCTTCTCGTACGCGTTCGTGGAGAACGGCACCGCTGACGCCGTGAAGGCCGCACGCGAAGCCGACGCCGTGTTGTTCTTCGCGGGCGTCGACGCGCTGAGCGCCGACGAGGAAAAAGACTTCCCGTCGCTCGCGCTCCCCGGCGATCAGTCGGCGCTGCTCGAGGCGGTGCTGAAGGCGAATCCGCGAACCGTGCTCGTGTTGCAGACGGGCAATCCGCTCGTGCTCACGCCGAGCGAACGCCGCGCGCCCGCCATTCTCCAAGCCTGGTACGCCGGGCAAGACGCGGGAACGGCCATCGCAGAGGTTCTGTTCGGCGACATCAATCCGTCGGGCAAACTTCCCGTGACCTTCTACGCATCGCTCGCCGACCTTCCGCCGATGGAGGATTACGACATCCGGAAGGGGCGCACGTACCAGTTCCTCGCGAGGGCGCCGGCGTTCCCGTTCGGACACGGGCTCTCCTACACGAGCTTTCGCTACGAGAACCTCGCCCTCTCGCCCGCGATCGTCCGCGACGGCGGGACCTTGCGCATCGAATTCGACCTCGCCAACACCGGCGCTCGAGCCGGCGCAGAGGTGGCCGAGATCTACGTGAAACCGCCCCGCGGCCCGAAGCAGGTGCTGCGCGCCTTTCGCCGCGTGCCGCTCGGCGCTGGCGAAAAGAGGCGGATCTCCCTCGAGCTCCCCGTCTCCGACCTTTCGCGCTTCGACGCTGCGTCGAAACGGAACGTCGTGGATCCCGGCCGCTACGAGCTCCTCGTGGGCGCGTCGTCCGCCGACGTTCGGCAGCGGGCGACGTTCGACGTTTCGCCGCCGTAAGGTGCTCGTCCCAGCGAACGCGCGCGGCACCGTATCGAACGATGCCGCGCGCTCTCGCGAGCCCTGACGATGTGACGGCGGCGGCCGGATCGACGGCGGCGAGTAATGCAGGCGCGTCCCGAGCGGCGCGAGGATGGGTGGCAACGCGCCTCGAGTCGGGACGCGCCTGGCGAGGAAGGGTCGGGCGGCCGCTGCGCGAGTTGCTTCTCGGCGAAGAAAATCGCTGCCCGCGCTTCGCTGCGGGGCGCGTCGAGCCACGGGTTACCTCGACCCCTCACCGTCGTGGTAGACGGCTTGCCATGCTGGAAAGGGCCGCGACGGCTGGGATTGCCCCTGCTTTGCCGTGGCCGGCGCGCGCTCTGAACGCGACCCTGGGTAAGCTGCGAAACCTCGGGCTCGAGCTCGTCGAGCTCGACCCGGTGCGGATCCGCTT
>DASUTR010000911.1:0-2150 GCA_036374535.1 Polyangiaceae bacterium | reverse complement strand
GAGAGCGCCGTCGACCATGAGGGTGGCCTTATTGGTGCCGGGCGAAAAGCGCCATGCGATGACGTGGGGGCCGGTGCCAAGGTCCTGAGTCCCGGCGGCTATCTGCGTCGCGGCTGCGTCGTCCAACCGATGGTATTCGAGCAGCCCGGCAATGCCTGCGCTCTGCGGAAGCTCCGAGCGTAGGACCGCGAGCACCGTGAATCCCGCATTCGTGCCGATGGGCGCGACCGTCCACGAGTCGGTCTTCATCATTTCGCGCCGTCGAACCTCATGGTGAGGGCCGCGGAGCTCCAGCTGGACATGACGAGTGTCGCGACGTACCAAGCCGCCGGCGCCAGAATTGCGGGAGTCCACCCGGGAGGAAGCGCGAGTACCCGATTGAAGTCTCTCCCGTGCCGCTTCACTTCGGCACGACCCCTACGAAATGTTTTCGTAGGTAGTTTGTCTACAAGAGTGCGATTCTCGAAACGAAGGCTCGCCCATTGGACGGCCCGCCGTTGGCCCGTTCAGCGGCAACGCTTTCGAGCACCCCACCTCTGAGCCCCGCGCACGACTACGACTTCACGACGACTTGGGGTAGTGCTCCGCGAATCGAGCCGGCGCGAAAACGTAGAGCGTCATCCGCGAGGGCGTTCGTGAGGTCGGCTCCGCTCCCCGTGAACAGCGCGCCGTCCCGCCCGAGCACGCATTTTCCGACCTCCGAAACCGGCAGCGCATCGACGATGGCGCGGCCCGTCGCCAGCATGGCGTGAAAACGTCGCGCGAGCGCTCCTGCGTCGGGCGCCGTGTCACCGAACGCCAGCGCCTGCACCTCGTCCGCCGAGTAGTGGCTGCGTGCTGCGTACTCGAGGATCAAGGCGGGACTGAACCCGGGATCTTTGCCGCAGGCGGCCCATGCGAGAAAACCCAGCGGTTGCACGCGTTCGTCGCACAGGATCGCGTCGATCCAATCCCGCACTTCCAGGCGACCGACCAGAGCAAGGACCTTGTTCGTCGCCAGATCGAACGGATGGAGCGTCAGCCCGAAGTCTTGGTGCTCGACCAACGGAAAGAATCGATAGGCGCTATCCTTCAGCCACTGCAGGAGGACGGAATTGCGCTCGTGAGAAATCTCGGCCTCCACGAACGACGACCGCTCGCGCACGACGCGCACGGACAAGCCCTCGTTTTCGAGGAGCCTCCGGTCACTCTGCCAACTCGTGTCGAGCGCGCTGTCCGTGTCGTGGAACAAGTCCACGTCGCGGGAAACACGCGACCCGCCGAGCACTTCGTTGAGGGCAGCGCCGCCGGCGACGTAGCTCTCGCCCGAAGCAATCCTGCTTCGAGCAATTAGCTTGCAGACGCGTCTCTGGAATTCCGTGAGAGCCATTCTCGTAACGCCCTAGCTCGTCGAAAACCCTCTGAATCGCCGCGCCGCTCGATGTACGCAAGTGCGCGAAGTCGATCCTCCGCGCTGGTCGGATACCAATCCGACCGCAGAAACCAGAGGCACCGCGTCCTGTACTCGTCAACGAGAGCGTTGACGGCGGCGACGGGGTCGGGGCCGGGTTCCATGGCGTTCATGTTAGCAGAAGGGCCCGAACGTCGAGCGTGCGCATCGAGTACGGCGCCGAGAAGCAATTTCGCGCTCGTGCGTCCCCCGCTCGGCCATTCGTGATTCAGGGTCCGATGAACGCGACGCCGCAGAACCCTTCGTCCGTGCAATACGCGGACGCAGCCGGCGAGTAGCTCGGCACGCAGGCGTCGCAGGCCGCTTCGCCGCCGCACGCTACTTCTCGCAGCGCTTGTTCGGAGGAGATGGCGACGAGGCCGTCGTTCGCCGGCGAGCAGTCTTCGCAGCACGCAAGGCCGGCGCGGAGTCGGCATTGGTCGGACGTCATGCAGCGCGCGGCGACGCTGGCGTCGTAGGCGACGCAGTGGCCCGCGTCGCAGCGCGCGGTGAACCACGGGCGCATGGGAGCACCCTCGTAGGGCGGACACGCGCCGCACGCCACGCCCGGATCGCACGTTCGCTTTCGGAGCTCGTCCATGTGCGCGGCGTTGATGGCGACGAAGTCGTAGTAGTTCAGCGGCTCGCAGCCGCCGCAGCAGCCCGTCGTGCTGACGACGCAGTCGGAATGCGACGTGCAGCGCGTCATGTCGAGAGCACC
>DASUTR010000910.1:0-3733 GCA_036374535.1 Polyangiaceae bacterium | reverse complement strand
CGTTCCAGATCGAGCCTTGCACGAATACTTTGTGCTCGTAGAGAGCGACCAGGCGGCCGAGCGCAGCCGGCGTGAGCTCGTCGAGCAGGAGCGTGCTCGACGGGCGATTGCCCGGGAACGTTCGGTGCGGAACGAGCTCGGGCGCGGCGCCTTCGGCCTTCACCTCCTCGGGTGTTTTTCCGAAGGCGAGCGCTTCCGATTGCGCGAAGAGGTTCGCCATCAAGAGATCGTGGTGCTCGCCGAGCGGGTTGTTGCTGCGGCAGAAGCCGATGAAGTCGCAGGGGACGAGCTTCGTGCCCTGATGGATGAGCTGGTAGAAGGCGTGCTGTCCGTTCGTGCCGGGCTCGCCCCACACGATGGGTCCCGTTTCGTAGGAGAGCTCACGCCCCGCGACGTCGACGCGCTTGCCGTTGCTCTCCATGTCGAGCTGTTGGAGATAGGCGGGAAAGCGCGCGAGGTATTGGTCGTAGGGAAGCACCGCGAGGCTCTCGGCGCGGAAAAAGTCCGCATACCATATCCCCAGCAGCGCCTGGATGACGGGCAAATTCTTCTCGAACGGCGCCGTGCGGAAGTGTTCGTCCATCTCGTGAAAGCCCGCGAGCATGGCGCGGAAGTGCTCCGCGCCGACGGCGACCATCAGCGCGAGCCCGACGGCCGAGGTGAACGAGTAGCGCCCGCCGACCCAGTCCCAGAAGCCGAACATGTTCGCGGTGTCGATGCCGAACTTCGCGACTTCCGCGGCGTTGGTCGAGACGGCCACGAAATGCTTCGCGACGGCGCGCTCGTCGCCGAGCGCCGAGACGCACCAATTGCGCGCCGTCTTCGCGTTTTCGAGCGTTTCGAGCGTCGTGAACGTCTTCGAACACACGATGAACAGCGTCTCCGCCGGGTCGAGCCCGTGCGTCGCTTCGGCGAAATCGGTGGCGTCGACGTTCGAGACGAAGCGCAGCGTGAGCCCGCGGTCGGCGAACGAGCGCAACGCCTGGTACGCCATGGCGGGGCCGAGATCGGAGCCGCCGATCCCGACGTTCACGACGTTCCTGATGCGCCGGCCGGTGAAACCCGTCCACGCTCCGGACCGGACGCGGGCGGCAAAGTCGCTCATCTTGTCGAGTACCGCGTGCACGTCCGGGACGACGTTCTTGCCCTCGACACGAATGTCGGCGTCGAGCGGCGCGCGCAAGGCGACGTGGAGCACCGCGCGGTTTTCGGTGACGTTGATGCGCTCTCCCGCGAACATGGCGTCGATGTGCTCGCGCAGGCGGCACGCCTCGGCGAGGCGGACGAGGTGTGCGAGCGTCTCGCTCGTGACGCGGTGCTTCGAGTAGTCGACGCGGACGCCGGCGGCTTCGAGCGTGAAGCGCTCGGCGCGGCCGGGATCGTCCGCGAACAGGTCGCGGAGGTGCTTGCCTTCGAGCGCTTCGAAATGCCGCTCGAGCGCCTGCCATTCGGGCAGGCTCGTCAAGGGCGGGCGGTTCCGATCCATCCCGGCGTCTTAGCCAGGTCCAGCCGACTGCCGCAAGTGCCCCGGCGCGGGCATGCGCATGGACGGCGTGAAGCGCAGGTCGAGATCGGCGACGAGCGGCAAGTGGTCCGACGCCGCCTTGGTGAGCGCGTCCCGCAGGCAATTGCAGCCATGCGTGCGCAGATCGCCGCGGACGAAGATGCCGTCGAGCGGTCGAATGGGCCAAGCCGCCGGAAACGTGTTCGTCGCCTTCCCCGCGCGCCGGAAACCCGCAGGCTCGAGGAAGCGTGGTCCGAGCGAAGCCCAGACGTCGTTGAGGTCGCCTCCGAGCACGATCGGTGTGCGGTGGTGCAGTCGCGCGAAAGGGTCGCTCGTGAGGAAACGCTCGAGCTGGCGCCCCCGTTCGGAGCCGACGAGCCCGAGGTGGAGATTGACGACGTACACGGTGCGCGAGTGCTCGCCGAAACGCACTCGCGTGCGAGCGCAGATGGCCCCGCGCCGCTTGCGCGTGCCGATCGTGAGGTCGATGTGATCGACGAGCGTGACGGGCCAGCGCGAGAGGATGGCGTTGCCGTAGCCGCCTTCGCGGAAGCGATGCTGCGGTCCGAACTCGACGTGACGCATGCCGAGCGTGCTGCCGAGGAGGTCGGCCTGGTCGTGGAAGTGGGAGCGGGGCAAGCCGTCGCTCACCTCTTGCAGGAGCGCGACGTCGGGCGCGAGCGCTTGGAGCACCGCCACGACGCGGTCGATGCGATACCGCCGATCGACTCCACCGATCCCTTTGTGAATGTTCCAGGTGCAGACGCGCAGGCGCATCGCTCAAATTATAGTCGTTGGGACCGGGAGCCCAACGCTGAACTCGAACGGCGCCCCGACGACCGAGAACGGCGGACCGACGACCGAGAACGCGACCACGGGGAGCCTCATGGCAACGACGCTCGAAGTATTCTAACTTCTTGCCGGGCCGGCCCCTAGCCCACGGCGCCCCTCTCTTCCCATGGTCGCGACCTCACCCCTCGAGGGCTCCATCGTCTGCGGGCGTTACCGCGTCGAGCGGCTCCTCGGCTCCGGCGGCATGGGGGCGGTGTACCTCGCGCGTCACGTTTCGTTGGGGCAAGAGGTCGCGATCAAGTTCATCCACCCCGAGCTCGTCTCGAGCGAAGAGGTGAGGCGGCGCTTCGAGACGGAGGCGAAGGCCTCCGCTCGCATCAAGAGTCGGCACGCCGTCGCGGTGATCGATCACGGCGTCAGCGAGGCCGGCCAGCCGTATATCGTGATGGAGCGTCTCGAGGGTCAGTCGCTCGAGCAAGCGATGAAGGAGCGCGGCCGACTTCCTTTCGAAGAGGTCGTCATCATCGTGATGCAGGTCGCGCGAGCGCTCGAGCAAGCGCACGCCGCAGGAATCGTTCATCGCGACCTCAAACCCGACAACATCTTTCTCGCGAAGGATCGCGAGAGCGGTAGCGCGGGCTACACCGTCAAGGTGCTCGACTTCGGCATCGCCAAGGTCCTGCAGGACGAAGCCGTCGCCGGCGTCGGCACGACGAAGACGGGCATGGTGCTCGGCACGCCCCTTTACATGGCGCCCGAGGCGCTCACGGCGTCCGCGCCCGTGAGCCCCGCGTCCGACATCTGGTCGCTGGGTGCGTGCGCGTTCGCCGCCGCTTGTGGTCGCGTGCCGTTCGAAGGCGAGGCTATCGGCGACGTCGTGCTCAAAGTGTGCGCCGCGCCGATGCCGGTGCCGTCGAAGCTTGCGCCGGATCTGCCGCGCGCGTTCGACGAGTGGTTCGGCAAGGCGTGCGCGCGCAACATGAAGGAACGCTTCGCGAGGGTTGGCGAAATGGCCGACGCGCTCCGGCGTCTCGAGGAGTGGTCGCGGGCGCAACGGGAGAGCGTCGCGTACGAAATCCGACCGCTCGGCTCCATCGTCGACATCGAGGAGGAGCCGCGCCCTTCGGGCCGAGGTCTCGTGCTCGGCGGAGTCCTCGCCGGCGTCGCCATGACGATCGGCGTGCTCGGCTACTACGTGTTTCACCGCACGCGGGCCGCGGACGAAGCCGCGCGCGCTGCGTCGGAACGCGCCACCGCGATCATCGAGGCGGAAAACGAGCGACGCCTGAAGGAAGCCGACCAGCGGTTCTGGGCGTCGCTGCCGGACGCCGGTCCGAAAGACGCGGGTTCCAGCGCCTCGTCCGCGGATGGCGGGAAGCGCCAGCGGGAACGTCGGCGCTGACGCCGGTCGCGTGTTATACGGTACGCCCAGCGTTG
>DASUTR010000909.1:0-5801 GCA_036374535.1 Polyangiaceae bacterium | reverse complement strand
CGGAGCGATCGAATCCCCCGCGCGCGATACGTGCGCGGTCGTGCCGCGCATCTCTTCGACGATGATGCTCGCGCCGTCCTCGAGCTTTTCGTCGTCCGTCGTTGCGAGGAGATCCACGAGTCGGCCGCGGACCTCGACGCGGATCTTGCCGCGCTTGCCGCGCTCGAACGGGACGAGCACGCGGCCGATCATGCCGACCGTATCGTCGGCTTCGCCGCCCGAGGAGGTTTGCGAACTTTCGACGGCGCGCATCGCGAGAGACGCGAAGAGGCCGGAAATCACGCCGACGGCGATCGCCGTGACGAGCGACGGCACGGGCGCGGCAAGCTTCAGGTAGTGAAGCAGGGTTCCGACGAACCCGAACGACATGGCGCCGAACGTCCAGAAACGAAAGGAGAGAAAAATGGCGATGGCGCCGGCCGGGCCGTGCTGTGCGTCACCGTGCCCGGCGTGGTGGTCGAGCGCGTCATGATGACCGACATCGCCGTGACCCCCGAGCTCCGGACCGTGCCCGGCCGGATCGGAGCTCGGCATCACGAACTGGAGCAGCAAGATCCCGAGGCCGAGGACCAGCGCGGCGAGGTAAACGGCGCCCACGAGGGGAATGCTACCATGCGCGCCATGCTCGAAAGGCCCCGCCGCAATCGCCGAACGCCCGCGCTTCGCGCGTTCGCCCGGGAGACCGCGCTTTCACCCGGTCAGCTGGTCTTGCCGCTCTTCGTCCAGGAGGGACAGAAGAACGAAACGCCCATCGGGCTCATGCCGGGTCAGTCCCGGCTGAGCGTCGATCTCGTCGTCGAAAAGGCGCGCGAGGCGCGCGCGCTCGGGGTGGGCGGTGTCGCGCTGTTTCCCGTCATTCCGGACGAGCTCAAGGATCCGCGCGGGTCGGAGAGTACGAACGCGTCGGGGCTCTTGCCGCGTACCGTGAAGGCGCTCAAGCAGTCCGTGCCGGGTCTCGTCGTGATCACCGACGTTGCGCTCGATCCGTACTCTTCCGATGGGCACGACGGCGTGCTCATCGACGGCCGCATCGACAACGACGTGACGCTGCCGATCCTGGCGGCCATGGCCGTCACTCAGGCGAACGCCGGGGCGGACGTCGTGGCTCCGTCCGACATGATGGACGGCCGCGTGGGCGCCGTGCGGCGAGCGCTCGACGAACAGGGATTCACCGAGGTCGGCATCTGCAGCTACTGCGTGAAGTACGCTTCCGCCTTCTACGGTCCATTTCGCGGCGCTCTCGATTCGGCTCCGCGGAGCGGCGACAAGAAGACGTATCAGCTGGATCCCGCGAACGTGCGCGAGGGCGAACGCGAAATCGCGCTCGACGAGGCCGAAGGCGCCGACTGGCTCATGGTAAAGCCCGGGCTGCCCTACGCGGACGTGATCCGCTTCGTCCGCGAGCGCACGGCGCTGCCGGTCGCCGCGTATCACGTGAGCGGTGAGTACGCGATGCTCAAGGCCGCCGCGGAGCGCGGCTTCATCGACTACGACGCGTGCCTGCTCGAGAGCCTTCTGTGTCTTCGCCGCGCGGGCGCGAGCATCATTTTTACCTACGCCGCAATCGACGCAGCGCGCCTTCTCGCGAAGTAGCTCCGCGAGCCCGCGCTCGATGGACATCCCCCGGCCGCGGAGCTAGAAGCCCGTCATGAGGCTCGGCCGATCCGGGGCGGGCACGACGGCTTCGTGCGCGGTGGCGGTGCTCGCGTTCGTGCTGCGCTGCTCGGGCGAGAGCTTTTCCGGCGGGTCGTCCGGCGGGGGAACCGAGACGGGCGGCTCCGGCGGAGCGTCGGGGGCAGAGCCCGGTGGAGCGGGCGGAAGCGCGGGCGGTCCCGTGACCGGTGGCCGTTCGGGCGCGGGCGCCGGCGGCTCGCAAACCGGCGGCTCGCAAACGGGCGGTTCGGACACCGGGGGTCAGGGCGACGGAGGCGACGGCGGCGACGGCGGCGACGGCACGTGCGACGAGCTCACGCCGTGTCCTTCTGGGCAGTACTGCAATTCCGACGGTATCTGCGGCTCGTGTGGGGACATCACGTCGTTGGACGACCCGGGCGAGGCGACGTTCGGCACTCCGGAGGCGCTCGCCGTCGTGAACGACGCGGCCGGCGACTGGTTCCTGCGCTCACCCCGCGCGTTCGGCTCCGGAAACGGACTGCTCTACGTGCGCGACTTCTTCGGCGGCGAGATTTGGCTCACGGGCGACGCGGAGACCGACGTTGGCGCCCCGCTTCGTAGACCGGTCAACGAAGACGTGTTCCTCGAAGGGTCGCCCCTCTTCTTCGAGCCACCGGAGGGTTCCGTGCTCGGGCCCATCAACTTCGTCTTCAATCGCGCGGCGGACGCGAGCTCGCCGCACGAGCTCTGGGCGGCGAACCTCGCGCCGAGCGGAGCGACGTTTCAGATCACGCGACTGCCCGAGCCGTTCAATCCCACGCCGGCGTTCTCGGAAGCAGCCTATGCCATGGCCCTCTCGCGAACCCGCGCTTGGTGGACCGCCAATCGCGATCTCGGGTTCTCCGTTCAGATCCTCACGGCTCCGCTCGATCAGGCCGGCCCACCTTCGATCGTTCCGCTCGCATTGTCGGACGATTGTCAGCTCGCCGAGCTCGATTACGGCCCCTGGGCGACGGCGGACGGCAAGCTCCTGTTCGTGCACGGAACCGAGCGCGACGCCTCGTGTGCGGCGCTGCCCGGTCAACCGAAAGACATCTTCGTGTTCCGGCTCAACGCAGCCGGCCAGGCTCTCGGCGCGGCGATTCCGCTGCGGCTCAACCGTCCCGGCATTACGGAGCTCGATCCGAGCCTCTCGGCCGACCTGTGCACGCTCTACTTCGTCACGACCGTCGCGGACAAGCTCCGCATCATGCGTGCGCGGCGGACGGGTTGAGCCCGAGCACCCGCTCGTACGCCGCGCGCACCGTGCGGGTCACGTCGCGGTACTGCGCGACGAGCGCGTCGACGGCGAGCGTCCCCGGTGCGTCGCGGTAGCCCATGCGCCGGGCGAGCGCCGCCATGCCGGGACCGCGTGGCGCGATGAGGCTCGAGCTCGTGCCTCCGAGCACGTGAATGCGTTGCTCGAGGCGGCGCAGATAGCGGTATCCCTCGCGGAACGCCTCGTAGTCGGCGGGCTCGAGGTAGCCGGCCGTCGCGAGCGCTTCGAGCGCTTCGGGCGTGTCCGGCGTGCGTACGGAGCGGTCCGAACCGTGCCGCATCTGCACGAGCTGAACGCAGACCTCGACGTCGAGCAGCCCGCCGCGACCCGTCTTGAGATCGAAGCGCTCGGGTGTCTCGCGCGCGAGCTCGCGTTCCATGCGCTCGCGCAATCGATGGACTTGTTCGGCGGCGGGCGGCGCCGTCTCGTACGCCGCGCGTTCCGCGATCTCCATCGCGCGCGCGCCGAGCTCCGCGTCGCCCGCGCAGAAGCGCGCGCGCACGAGTGCCTGCCGCTCCCACGCCTGGGCGCCGTACGACGAGATCGGCGCGCTCGAGGTGCGGCGCTGGCCGTCGAGCGAGAGGCCGTGGTAGCGGGCGAACGCCTCGATCGAGGTGACGAGCATGCCCTGGGAGCCCGAGGGCCGGAGGCGCGTATCGAGCTCGTAGCCGGGACCGGCGGCGTGGGGTTCGGAAACGAGCCGGATCACGCGCTGCGCGCGCGTCGTGAAGAAGAACCCCGCATCGTCGGCTTCCGGAGCGCGCGCGGGGTCGTACACGAAGATAACGTCCAGATCGGAGCCGTAGCCGATGTCCCGCCCGCCGAGCTTGCCCATCGCGAGTACGGCGAGGCCGCCGCCGTCGTCGCCGAGCACGTGCTCGATCGCGCGCGAGAGCTCCTCGTCGGCGAGCGCCGACAGGAGCCGAGTCGCCTCGCGCGTACCGATGCTGCCCGCGAGATCGGCAACGGCGACCTCGACCATGACGCGCTGTTTGGCGATGCGTAGCCCGCTCACGAGCGCCTGCTGCGCGTCCGCGTCGTCGGGTCCCTGCTGGCGCGCTTGAGCGTCGATCTCGACTTCGACGGCGGCCCTCGGATCGCTGATGGCGCCGCCCCCGAAGAGAATCACGTCGGCGAGCTCGGGACGCGCGACGACCGCGTCGCCGATGAACGCGCTCGACGCGAACGCCGTGACGAGACGCCGCAGCGCCTGCCGGTCGAGGGCGACGGCGCTCAAGTAGGGGTCGGGGGAGGCGAAGCGCGCGAAGAACGAGCGCAGCGTGCGCGCGGCCCGGTGGGGGTCCGCCGACGCGCCGAGCTCGTCGAGCGCGGTGACGGCAAGGTCCGGCCAACGCTCGCGGGTGACGACGCCGAAAAGATCGTTCGGCCGGCGCGCGAGCGCCGCGAGGTGTTCGCCGATTTCCTCGCTCCCGAAGGCGCGTTCGGCGGCTTCCTCGATCGGCCCGGGCTCGCCGCCGAAGAGGGCGGCGAGCGCTTCGAAGCGGGACACCGGTCGCGAAGGGGCCGCCGGCGCGAGTGCGTCGAAGCGCTGGTGGATGGCGTCGCGCACGCGGCTGACGGCGTCGAGCAGCTCGGCGCCGTCCCGCAGGCGCAAGGTGCGGCCCAGGCGGTCGAGCTCGGCTTCGTCGTCGGGCAAGAGGTGCGTCTGCAAGCCGCTCATCCACTGAACGCGGTGCTCGAGCTTGCGCAGCAGCGAATAACCCTCGCCGATCGCCTGCGCTTCGCCGTCGCTCACGAGCCCGCGACTTTGCAGGCGCGCGAGCGCGTCGTGCGTGTTCTTCGCGCGGACGCTCGGTTCGGCACCTCCCCAGACGAGCTGAAGCGCTTGGACGAAGGTCTCCGCCTCGCGGATGCCGCCGATTCCGAGCTTCAAATCGCGCTCGGGGTGACTCGAGAGCTCGTCGCGTTGCCGTTCGACGAGCTCGACGAGCGCCGAAGGCAGCGTCGTGTCGACGCTGCGCCGGTACACGAAGGGCTGGATCACTTCGCGCTCGAGCAGCGCGCCGAGCGCTAGGTCGCCGGCTGCCGCGCGCGAACGGACGAGCGCGGCGCGCTCCCAGAGCCGCCCGTAGGTAACGTAGTAGCGCTCCGTCGCATCGACCGAGTTCGCGATGGCTCCCTGTGAGCCCTCGGGACGGAGCCGCAGATCGACGCGCCAGACGAGCCCGTCTTCGCTCGGGGTCTCGAGAGTCTCGACGGCGCGGCGCACGACGTGCGTCCAGTGCTCGTGCAGCGAGACGGCGCTTTCGCCGTCGTCCGTGTCGTAGACGAAGACGACGTCGACGTCCGAGCCGGCGTTGAGCTCGAGTCCGCCGAGCTTGCCCATGCCGAAAACCACGAGCCGCGACGGGCCGCCGTCCGCGCGCCGCGGCTCGCCGTACCGCGCGGCGACGTGCTCGGCGGCCTCGCGGAGCGCGATTTCGAGCGAGGCGTCGGCGAGCAGGCTGAGCTCGCGCGCCGTACTTTCGAGCTCCGCGCCACCGAGCTCGAGCGGCAGGAGCTCGCGCAGGGCGATGCGCGCCTTTTCGGCCCAAACCGCGCGACGGAACGCGACGAGCGGCGTCACCGGCGAGGGGCGTTCGAACGCGGAGCGGAGCGCTCGGGAGGCGTCCGCGCGGCGGTGGGTCGAACGCCAGCCCCCGGACGCCAGTCGCTCGATGGCGTCCGCCTGCCAGCCCATGCGGGGCGTCAGGGGCGGAAATGCCACGCCGAGGAGCAGGGCGAGCGGCCGCGCGCCGAACTCCGCCGTGAGGCGGTCGGCCCGTTCGGCGTCGATGCTTCGAGCCAAACGCACGAGGTCGCCCTGCATCGCGAGCAGGCTAGCAGGGCTCGGAGCGGCCACGCGCAC
>DASUTR010000908.1:0-3047 GCA_036374535.1 Polyangiaceae bacterium | reverse complement strand
AAATCGGGTCCCCCGACTCGTGGTACGAGCGGCGCGCGTTCTCCCCGGCATGGAAGCACGCTGGAACGACGTCCGGGTGGATGCCGCCGCGTTCGAGACGTTCATCCCGCTCGACCCGGGGACGTACACCGTCGCCGTCTCCGCGCCCGGCTACGTCGAATTCACCGCGACGATTGAGCTCGCCGAGAGCGAGTCGAAGACGCTCGAGGTTCCGGAGCTCCGCGCAGCTCCTGCGCGCCCGAGCCCTCCGCCCGTGCCGCCGCAGTCTGCTCTCGTTCCGCTACGGCAGCCGCCCCAACGAAGTGACGCAGAACCCGTCGAGGCCGCGCGACGCTGGCCCGGATACCTCGTCGGCGGCGCCGGCATCGCCGCGCTCGGAGTCGGCGCGTTCTTCGGCGTGTCGTCGCTGAACGCCTACGACGAAGCCGAGCAGGAGTGTCCCTCCCATGAAGGTTGCACAGCCGAAGTGCGCGACCTCAGAAACGAGGCCGAGACGAAGGCCTGGGTCGCTAACCTGACGCTCGGCGCGGGACTGCTCGCCGTGGGCATCGGCGCCTGGCTCGTGCTCGATGCGTCGGACGAGCCTCAAACCACGGTCTTCGTTCACGTGACTCCGAACGCGCGGGGTGCCGAGCTGAGGCTCGGAGCGTCGCTCTGAGGACGGGTGACTCGAGCGCGCGGATTGTCGCTTCTCGCCCTCACCGCCATTGCGGGCTGCCAGCTCGTCGGCGGCTACGCCGAGTTCGACTACGACACGGAGCCGGCGACGGCACCGCCCGAGCACGCGTGCAACGTACTTCCCGAGTTCAAGACCGACGAGAACGGCCTTGCCGTCATGATACGCGTGAACCTGCGGGACGACGCGTGCCTGTGGATGGACCGCACCGAAGTCACGGTCGAGCAATACGCGCACTGGGAAAGCGCGATTCCCGCCGAAGGTCCCGGCGCTCCCGAGTGGGAGCAAACCTGGTGCCGCTGGAAAACCGGGCGCAACGAGCCGAGCCGAGACCTGACGGACGCGTGCCGCGCCGCGATCCTTCCATTCGATCTGGAACCGTTCGCGCCCCGAAAGCCGATGCGTTGCGTAGATTTCTGCGAAGCGGAAGCCTTCTGCCGCTGGGCGGACAAGCGTCTCTGTTACGACGCGGGCGTGCTCGGCGTTCAGGGCCCGCAGAGCCGCCGCCTCGAGTGGCGGCTTGCTTGCACGAACGCACAGAGCACCGCCTATCCCTGGGGCAACGAGCCGGAGTCGGTCTGCAACACGGGACAGGGGCCCGACGAGGAATGCGTCGGCGTGAGCCCGACCTGCGGTCCCGTTCCCGTCGGCGAGAAGGCAGGCTGTAAGACACCGAGCGGCATCGTCGACTTGCTCGGCAACGTCGCGGAATGGGTGTATTCGTGCAACTACGTCGATCCGGCGAATCCGCTCGAGCCCAGGGGGTGTTTGACGTTGGGCGGCGGATACGACGAGCCGCTTCAGAACTGCAACATCGAAAGAACGACGATGAGCGACGTCCGCAGCCCTGCGCTCGGATTTCGCTGTTGCGCGGATCTCACGGGACCCGAAGAGGAGGCGGTGCTCGACGCTACTCGACGGTAAGCTCGTACGTCACGTCGATGTCGACGTCCTGCCCCTGAGGCTCGGCATCTTGGAAGCCCCCGAACACGAGCGTGTGGCGGCCCTTCGGGAGCGGCGCGAGCATGGCCCAGTAACCGCCGACGTACCCGTCGAACCGACCCTCGACGTCGAGCATCTGGCAGGCGTACACGTTCTCGCCCGCGACCAAGTCGAGCGTGTAACGCGCGCTTCGAACGGCGCCGCGCTCGAGCCGTTTCACCGCGTGTCCATCGACGGAAAGGCGCAACGAATCGACGACGACGAGATCGAAGTTGGACTCGACGTATTCTTTGATGCTGTCGTCGGGAATCAACAAGTCCTCCGGCACACCGGCGTTGTCGCCGTAGATGTTCATGAGCGGCAGGAATATCGCCTTGCCGGCCGGCACGACGCAGGCATCGCGCAGTGAAACGCCGCCGTAGTTACCGCTCAACATGAAGACATCGCTCGCGGGATCCTGGTAGAGCCCACAATGCTCGCCCGTCGCATCCATCGCAGGATTGACGCACTCGGGCGGCGAGACGCGATTGAAGTACTTCACCCATTCTCCGGACCACTCCGCGTACGACTTTCCGTGGTGTTCTCGCGAAGGGTCCAGAATGTCCACGCCCCGGGAACGCGGCTCGTCGTCGCCTCCGCAAGCGGGAAGAAGCGCTGCCAAAGCGAACCCGAAACAAACCCTCTCGACCGAAGTCATGCGCTCCGAGTCTCACGAGGCACCCGGCTCGTCAAGCAGGAAGGGCGGCGCCGCGCGCGCCGCGAAATACGGACTTTCGTCAGCGGCGCTCGTCGAACACCGGATCGAATCCGCGCCCGGTCGCGGGCGGCACTGCGGAGGGGACGCGAAGCGGGCGGGTCCTGGACTTCGTCGACGCCTGCGGAGACACGGACGACGCGGCAGGTAGCGGCGAAACGACGACCGCCGGCGGCGCCGAGACGTGCGGAGCCGGAAGCGAAACCGAAGGAGCGGTCGCGGTGTTGCTCATGGCCGCGCTCGGCAGCGGCGCCTCGGACGTGCGCCGCGTGTTCACGTACGCGACCGCTCCACCGATGAAAAGGAGCGTCGCCACGAAGATCGTCGCTCTCGCACGCGGGCCGAGCCGCGGCGCAGCGGCGCTACGCGGCGTCGAGTCGGCTGCCGCGGAAAGCGTGCCCGTATCGAGGCCCGGACGGAGCGTCGTCGCCCCGAGCCCCGACGCGAGCACGGCCGGCGGAGTACCGGGCAACGCGTCGTCCTGACCGCTCGCTACGGCTTCGATCACGGTCAGCGCCCGGCGGCCGCGCTCGGTGCCGTAAACGGCAAGCTCGCGGGCGAGCGACACGATGTCGGGATACCGAGCCTCTCGTTCGCGCGCCATGCAGCGCTCGATCGCCTTCGACAACCCGCTCGGTATTTCCGGTCTCAGCTCCACGACGCTTACCGGCCGGC
>DASUTR010000907.1:0-5369 GCA_036374535.1 Polyangiaceae bacterium | reverse complement strand
AGTGAGCGCACCTGCGTCGGGCCGTCCAGACGAAACCGCGCGCGCGTGGGGCCCGGCCCGGCCGCGAATGTGAACGCCTCGGCCGGCAGGGCACGGAACAGCTCTTCGTCGCTCCGATCGTCGCCGATCGCTACGATGGGGGTATCGGCGGGCACCGCTTCCAGGAGCTCGCGCGTGACGGTGCCCTTGTCGACGCCCTGCGGTCGCACCTCGACTACCTTGCGACCCGCGAACACCGTGACCGGCTGCTGCGAGAGCGCCTGCACCAGGTTCAATCGCACCTCACGCGCCCGCGCCGCGCCGAGCTGGCGATCGGCGCTCCGGTAGTGCCACGCCAGGCCGGCCGTCTTCTCCTCGACCCGGCTGCCCGGTGTTCGGGTCGTGTACTCCTTCAGCATCTCGAGCACGGGCTCGCGCCAAGAGAGCGACGCGGGATCCACCTTCGGCCGCCACTCGTCGCCGAGCGCCCGCACCCAGACGCCATGCTCGGCGACGAGCGCCACGGAAAAGCTTCCGACGAAGTCCGAAAGCGAGTCCTTGCTGCGCCCACTCACGATCGCCACGTGCACCCCGCGGAGCCGGCTGAGCTCCTCGAGCAGGGCGGAGAGCTCCGGGTCGGGCCGCGCAGCTTCGGGAGTCTCGTGGATCGGCATGAGCGTGCCGTCGTAGTCGAGCGCGAAGAATACCTCGGGGAGCGCCGAAAGTTCCCGCGCGAGGCGCGAAATCTCCGCGGCGTTGCCGTGCAGTCGCCGGGGCGAATGAGCCGAGCGCGCGTCGCGCAGCGTCGTAACGAAAGTTTCCGCCCAGATCTCGACCGGCCGCGAGGCCACCTTGGCGCGGAGCGCCATCATGCGCCCGCGCCGTTCGTTCTCGTTCATCTCGAGCGCGCGCTCGAGCGTCGCCGCGATGGCCTCGACGTCGTACGGATTGACGATCAGCGCCTCGGGAAGCTCGGCGGCGGCTCCGGCGAATTCGCTCAAAACGAGCACCCCGTCGCCGTCGATGCGCGATGCGACGTACTCCTTGGCGACGAGGTTCATGCCGTCGCGGAGCGGCGTGACCAGCATGACGTCCGCCGCCCGATAACTGCCGGTGAGCTCCACCTCGTTCACGGAATCGTACACGTAGTGGATCGGAGCGCTGTGCAGCGTGCCATACGCGCCGTTGATGCGGCCGGCAATCTCTTCGATCTCGCGCTTGAGCTCGCGATACGCGCTCACGTTTTCACGCGAAGGAACGGCGATTTGGAGCAGGCGGAACTTCCCCCGATACTCCGGCCGCCGCTCGAGCAAGAGCTCGACGGCGAGAAACTTCCGCGTGATCCCCTTCGTGTAGTCGAGCCGATCGACGCCGAGCACCAGACGCTCGCCGCCGTGCGCCGCTCGGAGCTTCTTCGTCGCCTCGGCCACGCGCGAATCCGCCGCGAGCGTCTGGAACGCGTTCGCGTCGATTCCCATGGGAAACGTCCTGAGCTGCACGCTGCGCCCCTCGACCTCGACGCGGTCCACGTCCGTTTCGAGTCCGAGCACGCTGAGGAGCGACGCGGCGAAATGCCGTTGATCGTTGAAGGTGTGGAACCCGACGAGATCGGCGCCGAGCAGCCCGGCGAGCAGGGCTTCGCGCCGCGGGAACACCCGAATCACGTCCGACGACGGAAACGGAATATGCAAAAAGAAACCGATCCGCGCTTTCGGCAACCGCGCGCGAAGGAGCGCCGGCAAGAGCAAGAGGTGATAGTCGTGCACCCAGATGAGATCGTCCTCGGTCGCGTGAGCCGCGACCTGATCGGCGAAGCGCTCGTTCGCCGAGACGTAGTCGTCCCAGTGACGGATGACCGCCGGAACGCGATCGATGAGGTAGTGAAAGAGCGGCCAGATGACGCCGTTGGCGACGCCCTCGTAAAAGCGCTCCATTTCGGCGGCCGTGAAATGCACGGGCACGATGTGTTGCTTTTCGAGCTCGCGGTCGATGTGCTCCCGTTCCTCCGCCGAGCGGGGCTCCATCCCGGGCCAGCCGACCCAGAGGCTCTCGCCCCGAGCGTGCACGCCGCGAAGTCCCGTCGCGAGCCCGCCGCTGCTCGGCTTGATCTCGATGTTCGCATCGTCGCGCTTGATCCCGAACGGCAAGCGATTCGAAACGAGGATCAGCCGGCTCGGGCGTTGCGGGCGCTCGGACACTCGCTCCCTCTCCGTTGCCGGCAAGGTTTGCATCTTGGCCACGCGCTGCGAAAAGCATGCCCGAACCACGTGGCGTCTCGCCCCACGTCGCCGGGGCACGTGCTTTGCCCTGGGACGGGGTTCTCATGGCGGTCCATATCGGGATTTCGGGCTTCCGCTACGACATGTGGCGCGGCGTCTTCTATCCCAAGGGTCTGCGGCAGGCCGACGAGCTCGCCTTCGCCTCGGCAAAGCTCGATTCCATCGAGCTCAACGGTTCCTTCTACTCGCTCCAGCGCCCGGAGCTCTACGCGCGGTGGCGCGCCGCGACGCCGGACGGCTTCGTGTTCGCCGTGAAGGGCAGCCGCTTCATCACGCACATGCGAAGGCTCTTGAACGTCGAAACCGCGCTCGCGAACTTCTTCGCGTCGGGGGTGCTCCGGCTGGAAGAAAAGCTCGGGCCGATTCTGTGGCAGTTTCCAGAATCGCAGCGTTTCGACGAGCGCTTCGAGCGCTTCTTCGAGATGCTCCCGCGGGACACTCGCGAAGCATCCCGACTGGCGCGCCGCCACGACGAGCGACTGACCGGGCGTGCTGCCGTTCGCACGAACGCGCTGCGCCCGCTGCGGCACGCGATCGAGGTCCGAAGCCCCACCTTTCTCACGGACGACTTCGTCCGGCTGCTCCGCCGGTTCGACGTCGCGCTCGTGGTCGCCGACACGGCGGGCCGCTTTCCTTACGTCGAAGACGTGACGGCCGACTTCGTCTACGTGAGGCTCCACGGTGACGAGAAGCTCTACGAAAGCGGCTATTCGCCCACGGCGCTCGCACGCTGGGCGCGCCGCGTTCGAGCCTGGAGTCGGGGCGGCGAACCGAGCGACGCCGTTCGCATCTCGAAGGAGGATCCGCCGCGCCGCAAGAGCCGCGACGTGTACGTGTACTTCGACAACGACATCAAGGTGCACGCCCCGTTCGACGCCATCGAGCTCGCGCGGCGGCTCGGAATTTCGTGGAATGCCGGACGTCCAATCGGCCACCCCCGTGGCATTGCGCCCCGCGCCCAGCGGCGCGCCGGCTAGTCGCGGACTGCCCGCGCGCAGACCGCTCGATCGGCTGGTTCGGGTCTTGCTCCTACCTCTCGCGAGGAACGTCCCGATGCCATCATTGTCGAGAAAAGTCGTGGTCGTCACCGGCGCTTCGAGTGGGCTCGGGCGCGCCGCCGCGATCGAATTCGCACGGCGGGGCGCAATGGTCGTGCTCGCCGCTCGACGCGCCGAAGCGCTCGCAGACTGCGCGCACGCGTGCGACGCATTCGGCGGCACGGCTCTCGTCGTACCCACGGACGTGACAGGCGACGACGACGTGAAGCGGCTCGTCGAGCGAAGCCTCGAGCGCTCGGGCGTCATCGACGTCTGGGTCAACAATGCGGGCGTCACATTGTTCTCCCTGTTCGAGCGCGCGCCACTCGACGAACATCGCCGCGTCATCGAAACGAACCTGTTCGGCGCAATGCGTTGCGCTCACGCCTTGATGCCAATACTTCGCACCCAAGGGCACGGCGTGCTCATCAACGTCGGCTCCATCCTGAGCAAGATCGGGCAACCGTTCGTACCGTCTTACGTCATCAGCAAATTCGCGCTCCGCGGATTGTCCGAAGCGCTGCGCACCGAAATCTCCGATCGTCCGAACGTGCACGTCTGCTCCTTTTTGCCCTACGCGCTCGACACGCAACATTTCGAGCACGGCGCGAACCGCGTCGGCCTCGAGCCGCGACCCCTACCGCCCGTGCAGGGACCCGTGAAGGTCGCGCGCGCTCTCGTGGACCTCGCGGAGCGGCCGCACCGCGAGCGGCACGTGCCGCGCGTTGCCGTCCTCGGGCTCGCCCTGCACCATTTCTTTCCGCGCGCCGTCGAGCGCACCCTGCTTCACGTGCTCAGCACGTGGCACTTCCAAAGCACGCCGGCTCCGCAACGCCTCGGTAGTCTCGAGCCGTCGAACGCTCCCGCGACGATCCACGGGACGCGCGCGCCGAAGGGCCGTCTTCCGAGCCTTCTCGTGTGGATTCTACGAAACTTCGTCACCATCATGACTCGGCGTGCGCCGCGGCCCGCCCACTGAGCGATGCGCCGCTACGACGCCGTCGTCGTCGGCTCGGGGCCAAACGGTCTCGCAGCGGCGATCGTGCTCGCGCGCGCGGGGCTCGCGACGCTCGTCGTCGAACGCTCGAGTACGCCGGGCGGCGGCGCTCGCTCCGAGGAGCTCACGCTGCCCGGATTCGTTCACGACGTGTGCTCGGCGGTGCATCCGCTCGCGTTCGGCTCGCCGTTCTTCCGGCGTCTCGGGCTCGAGCGTCACGGGCTCGAGCGCGTCGATGCTCCCGCGCCGCTCGCTCACGCGCTCGCGCCCGGCGAGACGGTGCTGCTCGAGCGGTCCGTCGAGGCGACGGCGCGAGCCCTGGGACGCGACGAGTCGGCGTATCGCGAGCTCTTCGAGCCGTTCGTCGCCGAGTTCGACGCGCTCGCGCCCATGCTCCTCGCACCCTTGGGTTTTCCGCGTCACGCCGGGCTCATGGCCCGCTTCGGCAGGGTCGCCTTGCGCTCGGCGCGCGGCCTCGCCGAGGCGAGGTTTCGAACGCCCGAGGCGCGCGCTCTCTTCGCGGGCATGGCGGCGCACGCCATGCTGCCGCTCGAGCGCCTCGCGACGGCATCCTTCGGCCTGGTGCTCGGAATCGCGGGGCACGCCGTGGGTTGGCCGCTCGCGCAAGGGGGCTCGAAGAGCATCGTCTCGGCGCTCGTCGCCGAGCTTCGCGCGCTCGGCGGGGAAATCGAGCTCGGGCGCGAGGTTCGCCGGCTGCGCGATCTAGCCGCCCGCGCCTACCTCGTCGACGTGACGCCGCGCCAGCTGCTCGCCATGACGGACGACGAGCTTCCCGGCGGGTACCAGCGCCGACTCAGGCGTTTTCGTCACGGTCCCGGCGTCTTCAAGCTCGATTGGGCGCTCCGCGCGCCGATGCCGTGGCGGGACCCGGCTTGTGCGCGCGCCGCCACGGTGCACGTGGGCGGCGACCTCGACGCCGTCGCGCGCGCGACGGCCGCTCCCCACGAGAACCGAGCTACGCCGGAGCCGTTCGTCCTGTTCGTGCAGCCGAGTCTCTTCGACCCGACGCGCGCTCCCGACGGCCGTCACACGGCCTGGGCGTACTGTCACGTCCCG
>DASUTR010000906.1:0-7008 GCA_036374535.1 Polyangiaceae bacterium | reverse complement strand
GCCGCTTTGTATTGAACCCGCGCGGGAATGAATGAGCCGATGCGCGGAGCAGCTCCGTTTGAATCAAAGCCTCCGCGCGACCCACGTGCAAACGCAGCGACTCGGCAACGCCCCGCTGCGTTTTCGCCGAGGCCCGTTTCGCTCTCGTCCCCTCGTTCGCTCTCACCCCCCCCCACTTCGCTTGGCCCGCCGCTCGCTCTTGTCCGCGCGTCGCTCTCACCCCCACGTCGCTCTTGTCCGCCCGTTCGCTCTCGCCCCCACGTTCTTTTCTCTCCATTTCAGTGCCCCGCCACGCGCCCACGCGCTCCACGCGCTCCTCTCGCTCCTCTCTGCCGCTGACACGCCGTCGTCTGAAGCGGCGGCTCGTTAATTGGTCACGGAGACGGCGAGGAAGAAGGATTTGTTTTTGGATTCGAGGCCTTCGGCGTGTTCGCGGGGGGTCGGCGTGGGCAGGACTGCTGCTGATATACTCCGAGGGGACTCGGCGCCGGCCGTTCGAGGAGCTTACCGATGAAGACAGAGAGGCTTTGGCTTCGTGTTGCTTGCGCGACGGTGTTCGCTGGTGCGATCGCTGCGGCGTGCGGCGGGACGGGTTTTTCGGGTGGCGGAGACGACGACGCGGGAGCGACTGCGGGCGAGGGCGGCGCGCCGGGTACGGGGGGAACGGCGGGGACGGCGGGGACGGGGAACGGCGGTACGGGGGGCGGAGGGACGACGCTCTGCACGGACGCGTCCGAGTGCGACGACGGGCGCGCGTGCACCCTCGACGTCTGCAACGAGCTCGGGGTTTGCGAGAACCCGCCCAAGTGCGCTCCGGACGAGCCGTTCTGCTGCGGCGGCGTGTGCGGCCAGTGCTGTACGACGGCCGACTGCGCCGACGAATCCGATTGCACGGCCGACGACTGTTTTGCCGGCTTCTGTAGCCACGTGCCGACCGACTGTCCGGATCCGACCACGCAGTATTGCAGCGACACCGGCTGCAAAGATCGCGAGCAGTGCTCGGGCAACGAAGGCTGCGACGATCAGAACCCCTGCACGACCGATCGCTGCGAGGACGGGCTCTGCGCGCACGACGGCTGCGGCGCGAACGAGTCGTGCTGCGAAGACGGCTGCGCCGCGTGTTGCTCCGACTCGCAGTGCGCGGAAGAGAGCGGCGATCCCTGCAATCCTTCCGTCTGCAGGAACGGTCAGTGCACGACCGAGGCGCTCTGCCCGGCGTCCGGCACGCAATGCTGCGAGCGTGCGAACGGAACGGCCGATTGCGGCTCGAGCGCGTGTTGCACGACCGACGATTGCCCGGACCGGCTCTGCATGCGCAAGCTCTGCACGCTGGCGGGCTGTGAGTACGATGCCATCCTCGGCGATTGCCCGCGCGGTGAGCGCTGCGAGCCCGACGTGGGCTGCGTTCCGACGGGCCAATGCACGACGCCGGACGACTGCGATGCACCGACGGATCCGTGCCAAACGGTGCGCTGCAACGCGAACGGCGTGTGCGAATACGTGAGCGCGTGCGGCGCCGGCACGACGTGCTGTCCTGGCGTCGGCTGTCGCGAGTGCTGTTCGAACGTGCAATGCCAGCAAGGCGCTGACACCGGCAAACCGTTCTGCTGCAGCGACAACACGTGTGGTGCGTGCTGCAAAGCATCCGACTGCGGCAGCGCGGTCGCGGCGATCATCATTCCGACGTCGCCGACGGGTCCGAGCACGCTTTGCACGACGTATCAGTGCACGGCCGCGCACACGTGTAGCGCGGTCTCGTCGACCACCTGCCGGACGGGTACGGTCTGCTGTCCCGGAATCGGGTGCGTGCCGGCGAGTCAGTGCCCTTTGTGATCGCGCGGCACGAACCGGACGGCTGGCCCGGGGGCGCGGCGGTTCTTCGCTTAGGTTTCGAAACTTTTCGAGGCGACGGGCGTCGAATAGCTCGTTCCGGTCGGCGACGAGGTCGCGCCGCCCGTTCGAGCGGAGAAGCATCCATGATCCCGAGCGTTTTGCGCGGGCGCGGCCGTCGTGCGCCCTTCATTTTTCGTTCCAGCGTCGTTTGCTTGCTGATTGCGGCCATCGGCTGCCAGTCGGGGGCACCGAGCCCCGTCGTCACGAGCGCCGAGAACGAAAGCGCCAAGGTGGGAAACGGTGCGCCGCGCGAGTCGACGCCCGGCGGCGACAAGGAGGGTGGAACGGGCACGCGCGCAAAGGGCGAAGAAGGCGCGAACGCGCGCTACGGCGTTGCGGGGCCGAAGGACGCGAACAAGCCCGCCCCCGCGGCCGCTTCCCCGGTGCCGGCGGCGTCGGCGGCCGGTGGGCTCGGCCTGAGCGGCGTCGGAACGGGCGGCGGCGGGCTCGGAAAAGCGAGCGGACAGGCCTTCGGCTCGGGTCACGGGCGGCTCGGCGGCCCCTCGGGCCCTGCGGCGAAGGTGAAGCGGGGCTCTCCGTTGCAACCCATGCCGACCGCGCTGCCGGCGCTGCGCAACGACGGGTTCGGTACGGAAGGGTACGCCCCCATCGTCGAAAATCCGCTGCTCGCCGCCAAGGAGCACCCGCTCTCGACGTTCTCCGCCGACGTCGACACGGCGTCGTTCTCGAACGCGCGCCGCTTCTTGCGGGACGGACAGCTGCCGCCGAAAGACAGCATCCGCGTCGAGGAATGGCTGAACTACTTCTCGTACCCGTACGGGGCGCCGAGCGGCGACGCCCCCGTCGCGATCCACACCGAAGTCTCGAGCTGCCCGTGGGCGCCCGAGCACCGGCTCGTGCGCATCGGGATCAAGGCGCGTGCCATCTCGCAAGAAACGACGCCGCCGCGCAATCTCGTCTTCCTCGTCGACGTCTCGGGCTCGATGCAGCCCGCGAACAAGCTGCCGCTCCTGAAAAACGGGCTCGCGATGCTCGCGCGCACGCTGCGCCCGCAAGACTCCGTCGCCATCGTCGTCTACGCGGGCGCGTCGGGTCTCGCGCTGCCCGTAACGAGCGGCGCACGTCAGGATCGCATCCTCGACTCGCTCGAGGCGCTCGAAGCCGGCGGCTCGACGAACGGCGGCGACGGGATCCGCCTCGCATACGCGGTGGCCCAGGAGCACTTCAAGAAGGGTGGCATCAACCGCGTGATTCTCGCGACGGACGGCGATTTCAACGTCGGCACGACGAGCGAGGGCGAGCTCCAGCGCCTCATCGAGGACAAACGCAAGTCGGGCGTGTTTCTCACCGTGCTCGGCTTCGGCGACGGCAACGTCAAGGACTCCACGATGGAGATGCTCGCCGACAAGGGCAACGGCAACTACGCGTACATCGATTCCGCCTTCGAAGCGCGCAAGGTGCTCGTGCGCGAAGCGGGCGCGACGCTCGTCACCGTCGCGAAAGACGTGAAGCTCCAGGTGGAGTTCAACCCGGCTCGGGTGCAGAGCTACCGGCTCGTGGGCTACGAAAATCGCGTGCTCGCCAAGGAAGACTTCAACGACGACAAGAAAGACGCGGGCGACATGGGCGCCGGACACACGGTCACGGCGCTCTACGAGATCGTGCCGGTCGGGGCGAAACCCGCGAAGGGTCGGGCGGCCGGCGTGGACCCGTTGAAATATCAGACGCCCTCCGCGCTCACGGAAGCGTCGACGAGCGGCGAGCTTCTCACCGTGGCCGTGCGGTACAAGGCGCCCGCGAGCGACACGAGCTCGAAGCTGACGCACGTCGTTCGTGATTCGGTCGCACCCTTCGCTTCGGCGAGCGCGGACCAGCGCTTCGCGACGGCGGTCGCTCACTTCGCGCTCGTGCTTCGCGGTTCGAAGGCGCTCGAGGGACAAACGCTCGTGGATTCCCGAAAACTCGCCGTAGCGGCGCTCGGCGACACCGGCCCCGACGATCGACGCGAGCTCGTGGCGATGATCGATCGGGCGAAGGCGCTCGGCTCGAGCGGCGGGGTCCTCGCGCAGTGACGGGCACGCCGGGGCGCGAGACGGCGAGTCTCAGGCGCGCTGAGCGAAGAATTCGCGCAGGCGTTGCCGTTCGGCGGGGTTCAGCACCGGGTCGAGCCAGGCGTAGGCGTCGTCCAGGTTCGTGAAGACGCGGCGCCGGTCGAAGTGGGTCTCGCGGATGAGGCGCAGGACCTGGAGCACCGAGGTAGGCTGGTCCATGCGGTGCAAGATGGCGCTCCGCTCGATGCGCTGATTGAGGTCGCTGAAGAGGCGGATGGCGCGGTCGCTGGTTTCGGGCGTGAACAGCCGGCAGGGCCGCCAATCGGCGGCGATGACGACCTTCGGCGGCGCGTTGCGAAGCGCCCCCACGATGAGCTGGATCTGATCGTCGATGTCACTCGGCTGGTCGAAACCCGCCGCGACGTCGATCTCGAGCAGCCGTCCCTCGACGATCTGGCACGTATTCTTCGCTGCCATGCGCGAATAGATTACACGAACCCGGGAGCTCGACGCCGGGGATGAAGCCAGAAGCGAGAGGCACCCCTTTTTTCCGCCGACGTGGCACTCGTGCGCCGCCAGTACCCGTCGGCGACGCCTAGTCCGCGGCGAGCGCGCGTTCGAGCGCGACCGTGAGCGCGTGCCGCCGCTCGATCGTCAGCCGCTGATCGAGCCCGACGGCGCGCTGCCAGGGGTCGCTCGGCAGCGCTTGCACGCGTTCGGCGACCTCCGCGGGCGTTTGCGCTGCGGGGTCGAGGGCTTCGAGCTCGTGCCAGAACGCGGGCAGGGCGACCGTCGCGTTCGAGAGGAGTTGGGTCGAATACGGCGCGACGAACGCCGTGCCGCGCTCGCCCGAGGTACGAACCACGACCTTGTTCTTGGCGTCGGGCTCGGAGGCCGCGTAGCGTGTGGGCGACGCCGCGACGAGCGTCTTCGCGACGGTGGTCGCGAATTCGTGAACGTCGTCCCAGCCGAGCTCGGCACGGATCGGCACGATGACGTCGAGCCCCGCCGGGCCGCGGGTCATGGCGAACGATTCGAGATCGAGCCCGTGAAACAAGGCGCGGAGCACCTTCGCGGCGCGCGCCACCTCGCCGAACTCGACGTTTTCGCCCGCGTCGAGGTCGAACGCTACGCGGTCGGGATGCTCGAGGTCGTCGGCGTGTGCGTTCGACGTGCGGATCTCGAGCGCGAATTCTTCGACGAGCCCCATGAGTCCGCGCTCGTCGCCGATGACGGAGTGGGGGACGGCACCGTCGCGCCGCACCACGGAAAGCGGCCGCCCCGCGATGTGAGGGAGCATGGCGGTCGCGACCGCGGCGTAATAACTCGCGAGCGCTCCTTGCGTGATGCCTTGTTCGGCATCGACGACGCGCTCTCCGTACGTGAGGTCCATGATATGCTCCGACTCACGCGGCGACGCGGAGCTCCACTTTGGTGTAGCCGGGCTCGCGCCGATCGAACGAGCGGTACGCTTCGATGGCGCCTTCGAGCGGCACGCTGTTCGTGAGGATGCGCGAGGGGCGCACCGCCTGCGTTTGAATCAGCGCGAGGAGCTCCGGAACGTATTTTCGATGGTTGCAGTTTCCCATCTGCAGCGTGAGGTTCTTGTTCATGGCTTTTCCGATCGGAAAGCGCGTCGCCGTATCCGGATAAACGCCCACGATCGACAGCGTCCCCGCCTTGGCGAGCGCGTCGACGGCCCAATCGAGGACTTGCGACGGAGCGTCACCGGGTACCCAGTTGTCTCCCTCCGGATTGCGCTCGGGCGCGATGCGCTCGAGCTCGTCTTCGAAGTCCTGACGGTCCTTCTTGAACTTCTTCGCCGCGGGGCCGTGGTGGGCATGCGTTGCGTCGACGCCGACGGCGTCGATGGCGCGATCGACGCCGATGCCGCTCGTCAGCCGGCGGATGGTTTCCACCGGATCCTCGTCTTCGAAATCGATGACCTCGGCGCCCTGGCGCGAGGCCATCTCGAGCCGGTCGGGCACGCGATCGACGGCGAGCACGCGTCCGGCGCCGAGGAGCTTCGCGCTCGCGATGCAGAGCTGTCCGACCGGCCCGCATCCGAACACGCACACCGTGTCGCCGCGCCGAATCTCGGCGAGCTTCGCGCCGAACCACGCCGTCGGGAAAATATCCGAGAGCAGGATGGCGTCGTCGTCGTCCACCGACTCGGGCAGTTTCACGAGTCCGACGTTCGCAAAGGGAATGCGGGCGCGTTCGGCTTGAAGTCCGTCGAATGGCCCGCTGTCGGCGGGGCCGCCGTAGAACGCCGTGCCCGCCGAGCGGCCGTTCGGGTTCGAAGCGTCGCACTGCGCGAAGTACCCGGCGCGACAGTACGCGCAGGCGCCGCACGCGATGGTCGACGGCACGACCACGCGATCGCCGGGCCGCAGATTCCTCACGTCACGCCCGACCTCGAGCACGACGCCCACCGCTTCGTGGCCGAGCACGGTGCCCTTGCGGACGCCGGGCAGCGTGCCGCGAACGAGGTGCAGATCCGTTCCGCAAATGGCGCTCGTCGTGATCTGGACGATCGCATCGGTTGCGTGGATGAGCTTCGGCTCCGGAACGTTCTCGAGCCGAATGTCACCGATTCCGTGAAAAACGACTGCTTTCATGCGTGCTCCTAATCCGTCGCGACGACTGCACAGGCGAGCGGTTTGCCACAACGCGATGCGTTCCTCCGCCACCAGCCGGCAACGGCGGTGCAGGAAGCCACGTCGCGCTCGCTTTCATTTCGGTCTCCAGCGACGGGTCGGTGCAGTAAGCGTGCCCGAGCGGTACGGGTCATGCATCGTGACGGCGTCGTGACCGCGTCGTTGTCGCGGTTGGAAAGCAGAGGATCCCATGCTGAATGCGAGACTGGTTGCCTCGACGGTGATCGCAATTGCGGCGCTCGGCTGCGCCGGTGAACGCAAGAGCTCCGAGCCGCCCATGCAACCCGCGAGTTACGACCCACCGCCCGCGACCACGCAGCAGCCGAAGGGGCTACCGCCCACGGCGCCCGCCGACGACAATCCAATTACCCAACCGGGCGAGCCCGAAGCGCCCGATACCATGGGTCCGCAGGCACCAGCACCGCCCCAGTGAGCGCACGAGC
>DASUTR010000905.1:0-2706 GCA_036374535.1 Polyangiaceae bacterium | reverse complement strand
GTTCGCGTGCTCGCCGCGCGCATGGCGGAGCAGGCGGCGGCGCGGCTCATCGCCGCGAGCGATGAGCAGGAGCTGGAAGCCGGCGAGCTCGTCGTCTCCGACGGCGATCCAGCGGCCGTTGCGTCGCGCTGAGACCCGGTTCTCAGTAGCGCCGCCGCCAGATCACGTCCACGCCGGACCCTCCGTGGTCACCGACGACCCCGGAGACGGACCAGCTGCGCGTGAGGCGGAATTCCACGGTGAGGAACGTGCGATCGGGCGGCTGGCCCGCTTGGGGTTCGCCGACGGCTCGCGTCACGCGAGCGGCGATGCGAGGCGTGATCTGGACCACGAGTTCTGGTCTTGCCGTGCCGGTGCTGGTGTCGATCCGCGCGGCGACGTCGAGCCGCGTCAGATCGCCGAGCGCTTGGTTGATGCCCTTTGCGGCCGTGTCGCCCGCGACGCCGACGGCCGTGGCCGCGGAGCTCGAATCGCCCGAGCCGGCACCCACCGAGCCTTCCGGGTCACCGAACATGAGTAAGCTCGCGATCTCGTCCTGATTGAGCGGCGGCTCCGAGTGCAACGTGATCTTGCCGTTCCTCACGTCGCCGGAGTACTCGGCGTAAACCGTGTAGCCGACGGGCGCGTCCCAGCGCGCCGTCGCCGTGATCGTCGGGTTCGAGGGATCGCCGCCGAACGTGACGAGCCCACGCTCGATGTCGAAGATCTTACCCTGCACGTCGAGCTTGCCTTCGCGGAGCTCGAGGCGGCCCGTCATGCGACTTTCGGCGCCGCTTTCGAGCAGGACCTCGCCGCCGAGCTTGACGCTCAGCTGGCGGCCTCGCGCCAGCTCCACGTCGCGGCCGAGTCGGATGAGCACGCGCGTCGGAGGCCCCGTTTCGCCTTGCTCGCCGCCCGACTCGAGGGGTTGAATCGGAATCGTCGTGAAGGTTCCGTCCGAAAGACGCGCACCGACGCGAATGCCCTCGAACTCGTCGAGGCTCTGCACGTCGAGGTCGCCCTGTTCGGCGAGCTCGACGTGCAGGCTCGGCACGTCGATGCGGATCTTCGTGCCCTCGTCGGTGTTCCGGTAGAGCACCGCGATGCGCCCCCAGGCGTCGCCGAGCGCCGCTCCCTGCATCGTCACGGGGATCTTCTCGCGTTCTTTGATGGTGATGTGCGCTTCCGCGTTCACGAGCTCGAGACCATCGAGACGCGCCGCGGCGCGCGCGGTGAGTCGCCCCGTGGGACCGCGCGCCGAAGCACCGCGCACGAGCACCTTGTCCCCCTCGATGCGAATCGGCACGTCGAGATCGGTGAAACGCTCGCCCACGGCGGCCACTTGAATGACGCCGTCGCGAACGCGGGCTTCGCCCTCGAGCGCGTTGTTCCCGGGAGCGAGCTTCACGCGCAGATCGGCGTCGAGCCGGCCCGCAAGCTCGTTCACCGTACCGGCGAGCGCCGGGCTCAAGGTCTCCAAACGGAACCCCCGCGCAACGAGCCTCCCCTCGGCTCGCTCGGGAACGCTCGGGACGAGCCGATCGCCCCACGCGACCGCGGTCTTCAACTCGAGTTCGGCGCTGCCGCTGCGATCACCCCCCGTTACGCGCACACGAACGTCGCCGCCCTCCGCGACGGCGGTCGCGTGCAGGCGTTCCATGCGCACCTGTCCGATCGTCATCTTCGAACCGTCGAGGTCGACGTCGAGCTTCGCGTTCCGGCCGAGGCCGGCGAGGCGCACCTTCCCGCTCAGCGGTCCCTTGATTTGACGATCGACGAGCGTCGGAATCGTCTCGAGCGGGAAATCCATGAGCTCGCCGTCGAGGTCGAGCTCGATGGGACTTCGGGCCCCGGCGCCGGCCTCGGCGAGACGTGCCGCGTCGCCTCGCCAGTGCGCCTGGAACCTCCCGACGCTTCGCTCGCGGGTGTCGGCGGCGAGCGTCACCGCGCCGCGAGCGCGGTCGTAGTGCGCCTTCGCCGCGACGCGGAGGGGTTCGTCGTCGACGCGCGCGCGCAAGCGGTCGAGCACGACCTCGGCGTCGAGATGGGGGTCGGCCAACGAGCCCTTGAGCTCGACGTGGACCGACGCAATCGCCTTCGTCGCCGCCGGGCGAATCACCGCGGGGAAGATTTCGAAGGGACGGCGCGGCACGTCGAGCATCGCTTCGAGCGGCAGTGTTCGCCATGCGGTGCCGAGCGTTCGCGGCCAGTTCGGCGGAAGCTTGGTGTTGCCGACGAGCGTCGCGATGGTGCCGTACGGATCGAAAAGCTCGACGTCCAAGCGCGCCGAGCCGTCCTTCGGCTCGATCGCGGCGACGATTTTCGCGTCGATGTCCTCGAGCGCGCGCGGCTCGAGCGCTTGCGCTTCTTGGATGGTGCGCACGGGGTTCGGCCGAGAACGCCGCTCGACGATTCGCAGGCCCTTCGTTTCGAGACGCGCTTTGAGCTCGGGTCCGTTTCCGCCGCCCCCACCCTTGGCCGAAATCTCGAAGTTTGCCGTGCCGGCGAGGCGCTCGACCGGCGCGCCGGCGGCGTCGAGCAGCGGCAAGAAACCCTTGAGTCGAAGCTCGCCACGCGCCACGAGCGAGCCGGGCTGCTCGGCGAAGCGCGCCAGCGTCCACGGCTCCCGAGGCGGCTCGAAGCGATCGAGCTCGACTTGCAAGCGTCCTCCCTCCCCGAAATCCGCCGCTGCGGTGCCGGAAATGTCCTTCGGGGTCAGCGCGAGGT
>DASUTR010000904.1:0-6598 GCA_036374535.1 Polyangiaceae bacterium | reverse complement strand
GCTAGCGCGACGGTACGCTGAGCTAGCGCGACGGTACGCTGAGCTAGCGCGACGAGCTTGCGCGAGGGCACGCGTGAATTCGCGTCGGGCGGACTCATGGGCGCGCGCACGAGGGTCGGCGGCGAATGCGGTCGCCGGATTCCCCATCTCGCTTACCAGCGTGCGCAGACGGAGTGCTTCACTGTTCGTTTCTCGACGTGAACAGCGACTGCAACGTCTTGACGATCGCTGCGCCAGTACTATAGCCATAATCAAACGATGCCGATTCATCGTGCCATGGAGGGACTTCGTTCGCGCACGATGTCGCTTGGGTCGCACGTCGTGACGCGGGGGCCTCGGCTTGCGGCACTTGCTGCAGGCCGGCCCAAGCGAGGGGCTAGCGCCGCGTTCAGGTACGCAAAAACGCGAGCGTGGAGGCAGGTCGAGCTTTCCTTCGCAAAGACGTGGGGCGGCCGGCGGGAGGGAGCGGGTCGCAAGCCGGCGGTCGGCCGACGCAACACCCCGCACCGCGCGCGGCCTCGACATGCGGCAGGGCAACCCGTGCACGTGACGCTCCGGGCGGCGTTTCGGCCGCTCCGCAGTCAGCACGTGTTTCCGACAGTGTGCTTGGCGATAAAAGGAGCGACCGAGCGCGAGCCGGAGCGGTTTCGCATCGTGCATTTTTCGGTGCAGTTCGATCATCTGCACCTCATCGTCGAGGCGATCGACGAGCGCGCCTTGTCGGCCGGCATTCGCAGCCTGGCGATTCGCGTGGCGCGCTACGTAAACGCACTGGTGATGCGCAAGGGGCGCTTCTGGGCCGACCGCTGGCATGGACGCCCGCTCAAGTCGCCGCGTGAGGTGAGGGCGGCGCTCGTCTACGTGTTCGGCAATTTTCGCAAACATACGCGCAAGCGGCTCGGGCGCGGCGTGGACGCCTATTCGTCCGCCGTTCGCTTCGACGGCTGGCGCGAGTTCCAGAAAGGGATCGACCCGCCACTCGTCGATGCAGTCTCGCATCGCACCCTAGGCGCCGACATCGTCGTCACGAAATCGCAGACCTGGCTCGGCGCCGTCGGATGGCGACAACGCGGCTTGATCGATCTCGACGAGGCGCCTTCACGAACCGAGCAAGCCCTAGGTCAGCAGGATCGCCCGTCCCTCGGCACGTAACGCGCGCCGTTCATGGCCTCGCGCCGCATCGTTGCGGTCGTCGCCCTACCCGGCGCCCTCACGCCCGTCGCGCTTAGCGCTTCGCCGTCGCGCCAGCGCGCTCAGCGCGCCCCCGCGCAATTTCCCGGCGCCCCGACGCCGTCCGTCGTGCCGCGCGCCGTCGCGCCCCCGCGCAATTTCCCGGCGCCCCCACGCCGCGCTTCGCGACGCGCCGTCGCGCGCCGCCGCGCAATTTCCCAGCGCCCCCACGCCGTCCGTCGCGCCGCGCGCCGTCGCGCCGCCGCGCAATTTCCCAGCGCCCCCCCGCCGTCCGTCGCGCTTCGCTGTGCGCCCCCCGCCCCCTGCCGCCCGTCGCGCCTCGCGCCCTCGCGCTTCGCTGTGCGCCCCCCGCCGTCCGTCGCGCCTCGCGCCCCGCGCAATTTCCCTGCGCCCCCCACGCCGTCCGTCGCGTCGCGCGCCGTCGCGCAAATTCCCTGCCCCCCCGGCCCGTCGCGCTTCGCTGTGCGCCGCGCGCCGTCGCGCCGCACGCCGTGCGCAATTTCCCATCGCCCCCCGCCGTCCGTCGCGCCTCGCGCCCTGCGCCGTTCAACGTGCGCGTGCTGCGTTGCGTCTAACTACATGCGCGCTGCTCGCCGTACGTTGTGCGCTGTGCTTGCGCTGGAATTGAAACGGCCAAGCGACGCGTGCGCGTAAGTCGGAGACTGACACTTATGTGTTTGCAGGATTGCGGCGGGCGCGGTACTCTTTTCGATTGGCGACATGCGACACTTGCGTCATGTACCTCTGACGTGCGCCGCTCTGTTGGTCACGGCAGCGTGCGCGGTGGCAACGACCGACGAGACGCCCGTCGATCGCGACGACGAGACGGGCGGCGCGTCGGGGGTTTCCGGTTCGGGCTCGGGTCCGACCGGAGGAACGTCGGGTACCGCTTCGGGCGGCGTGACCCAGGGCGGCTCGGCCGGTACCGCCACGGGCGGAACGCTCGCTGGCACGGGTGCAAGCGCGAGCACCGGGTCGGGCGGCACGAGCGCGGGGCTTGGGGGAAGCGGCGGCGCGGGGGTGACGGGTGGTGTCACGGGAAGCGGTGGCTCGGCGGGCTCGAACGCGGGAGCACAGGGCGGCTCGAACCCGTTCGGCGGCGCCATGTCGGGAGGGACGGGCGGCACGGGAAGCACTGCAGGAACGGGCGCGGGCAAGGGTGGCTCGGGTGGTTCGGCTACGGGCGGGTCCGGCAGCGCCAGTACGGGAGGCAGGGGCGGCACGTCGAGCGCCGGCGCTGGTACGAGCAGCGGCGGGACGACGGCAGGAGCGGGTAGGGGCGGAACGAGCGGCAGCGCCAATGGCGGCACGAGCGCGGGGACGGGCTCGGGCGGGACGGGTACCGCCGGGACCGGCTCCGGAGCGCCGTGCTCGAATCCCGTTGAAATGACCGACGGCGCGGCGCTCGCGTTCAATACGACGGGCCCGGCGTGCATCCGCGTAACCGAACGAGTCGATGGTTGGGGATGTTCGAACGAAACGGGGCGCACCGTTAGCGTCAACGGCGTCGGGGTCACGTGCGGACAGATGCCGCTCCCAGCGCGCGTGAGCGGCGCTTATTACTTCAGTTTCACCGCCGGAATGTATTCGTACGCGGCTCTCTATTACTGGCCCTGAAGGGTCCGAGCGCTTCTGAGGGTTCACGCGGCCGAATCGCCGCTATAACCCCCGCAGGAGCGCCTGATGCCTCGCTATCTCGGTCTCGATTCCAGCACCCAGAGTCTGTCGGCCGTCGTCATCGACACCGACTCCGGCAAGGTCGTTCTCGACGAGAGTTTGAACTTCGGCGCGGCACTGCCGGAGTACGCGTCGCCGAGCGGTTTCCTAGAGCACGCCGACCCGCGCGTGAAGCACTCGGACCCGCTCATGTGGGTCGACGCGCTCGATCGACTGCTCGCTTTGGCGAAGGCGCGCGGTTTCGACTGGGGTTCCGTTGCTGGCGTCAGCGGCGCTGGCCAGCAGCACGGCTCGGTGTACCTTTCGACTCCGCTCGCAAAGGCTCGAGCCTGGTCGAGCGGCGAGCCGCTCGCGCGCCAGGTCGCGCCGCTCCTCAGTCGCAAGACGTCGCCCATTTGGATGGACAGCTCGACGAGCGCCGAATGCCGCGAGATCGCCGCCGCGGTGGGCGGCGACGACGCCGTAACGCGGAGCACCGGCTCGCGCGCCATCGAGCGCTTTACGGGTCCCCAGATCAGGAAGTTCTTCAAGGAAGCTCCGGCGGCGTACGAGAGCACCGCGGAGATCCACCTCGTGAGCTCGTTCGTGGCGGGCCTGCTGACGCAGAGCTCGGCGCCCATCGATTACGGCGACGGCGCGGGCATGAACCTCCTCGATCTCGAATCGCTCGCGTGGAACCAGAAGCTCCTCGACTCCACGGCGCCCGGTCTCGCGGAAAGGCTGCGGCGCCCGGTCGCGTCCGCAACGGTCGTGGGCGCGATCGCGCCGTACTTCGTCGAAAAGTACGGGTTCAAGACCGGTACGCCCGTCGTGGCATTCACGGGCGACAATCCGTCGAGTCTCGTCGGCATGGGTGCGACGGAGCCCGGCACCGCGGTCGTGAGTCTCGGAACGAGCGACACGGTGTTCGCCGCCATGCGCGCGCCCAAGACCGATCCGCGCGGTTTCGGCCACGTCTTCGGAAACCCTGCGGGCGGCTTCATGTGTCTCATCTGCTATTCGAACGGGTCACTCGCGCGAGAAGCGGTCGCGAAGAAGGTCGGTCTCGACTGGCCTGCTTTCGAACGGGCCATTGTCGAGCAGACGAAACCCGGCAATTCGAACAATCTGATGCTCCCCTTCTTCGTTCCCGAGATCACTCCCCGCTTGCCGAGCCCGTCCGTCGGGCTGTTCGGGACGCCGGAGTTCGAATCCTGGCAGGCACCGCCCCTTGCGGCCCGGGCGGTCGTCGAGGCCCAGGCGCTCAGCATGCTGCGCCACTCGGACTGGATCGGCGAACGGCCGAAGACCATCCTCGTCACCGGCGGGGCGGCGAAAAATCGCGGAATCTTGCAGGTGATCGCCGACGTTTTTCAGGCGGAGCTCCGGACCCTGGCCGTCGCGAACGCTTCGGCACTGGGCGGTGCGGTCCGCGCGGCAAATGCTGTCGGCCGTCACGGCTTTGCCGACCTCGCCGCGAGATTCTCGGCTCCGGACGCCGCCCGAGCCGTCCGCCCGACCCCCGGTTCGGAGCGCGCCTACGACTCTCTCCGCGAAGCTTATGCGGAAAAGCTAGCGCGGCTCGGATAGTAGGAGCGGACGAGGGGTTCAATATGGCGAAATCGTCGGTAATTGTCGCGTCTACATTTCTTTTTCTGGAAATGGACGTGGGGTGCTCGCTAACCTCACGGGTTTGCGCGGATGGTAATTCGAACGAATGAATCCATAACGGCCTGGCGCGATCTCGGCGCCGGGAAGATGGCCATCGTGGACTTCTACGATCGCGCGGGGCGAAGGTACGTGGTCCTGCGGCGAACCGGACGCGATCCGCTGGTCACCGAGCGGCAGCGACTCGTCATCGCGTACCGCGCGTACTGCCAGACGCTCGCGACAATCGCCGAGGCGCTCGACGTGTCCGTGCCGACGATCGCGAACGAGCTTTCGGCGGGACTTCGCCAGCTCGGTCTCGCCTACGACACGGAGCTCCCACGCATCTTCGGCATGGGGCTCAAGCTCTTGCCGGCCGGTAGCGACAAGCAAAAGGCGCGGCCTCTTTCGATGCGCCGCTTGCGCCGCGAGGTCGAGCGCGCTCCCTTCTCCGTGCCGCGAGGGATTCAGGCGGTGCGTTCGGAACACCGCGGCAAGCCCGCCGTGCTCGTGAGCTTCCCCGTGCCGCAGGTCGATTGGAGCCGCTCGCTCACGTCGGCCGAGAAAGACGTCGCCAACGACATCTTGGCGGGGCTGCCGAACGACGCGATTGGGCGCAAGCGGGGAAGCTCGGTGCGCACGGTCGTCAATCAGGTTGCGTCGATCTTCAGGAAGGTCGGCGCTCACTCTCGTCTCGAGCTCTGCCTCGTCGTCTACACGGGCCGCACGCCGCCCGGACCGAACGAGACGCGACAAAAGCGCAGAAATAGCAACGGCCCTGCGTCGCGCCGGCGCCGGCGCGTCTGAACGGCGTTCGCGAACGTTCGCGAACGTCACGCGGCGCGAAATGAGCTCGACGACGCAGCGCGTCCGAGAAGCTTTGCACCGAATCGCGCTGAATCCGCTCGAGGTGGAACCTGCGCCGAGCTCGTTCCGTCCGCGAGAATTTCGAGCTAACGAGGAGTCATCGCCCGTCTTGACCGAAAGCGTTCGCCCGTTCACGATCCCTGTGGGACGAGGGAACGAAGGTTGCAAGAGTTGGGGAACGTCCTTGCGAATTCTCGACGATAGGTACGAGCTTTCCGAGCAAATCGGTCGCGGGTCGAGCTGCAGCGTCTGGGAAGCACACGATCGCGAAACGTCGCGGCTCGTCGCGGTCAAAGTGTTCGAGCCCCACGTCGTCGCGTCGCGCCCGGCTCGCAAGCGGTTCTTCCGCGAAGTCGAGACGGCGAGGGCGGTCGCGCACCCTCACGTCGTCGAGGTTTACGGGCACGGGACGACACCGGACGGCGGCGCGTACCTCGTGATGGAACGACTGTTCGGAAAGACCCTCGCTGTCCGGCTGCGCGACCTCGGCCCGCTGCCGCAGCCGCGCGCCATTCGCATCATCGTTCAGGTGCTCGACGCCGTTCTAGCGGCCCACCGCCTCGGCGTCGTGCACCGCGATTTGAAGCCCAGCAACGTCATGCTCGTCGAGCGGGGAAGCGAGCCCGACTTCGTCAAGGTGTGCGATTTCGGCCTCGCGAAAGACATCGAGCGCGATTCGTTCGATCCCGTTCGCGATGGAGCGCTCGCGGTAGACCTCGGCTCGGTCACGACGGAACACGGGCACATCTGCGGAACGCCGGAGTACATGTCGCCCGAGCAAGCCCGGGGGGAAGCCGTCGACGAACGAGCCGACCTCTACGCCGTCGCCGCGATGCTGTTTCAGGCGGTGGTGGGGCGCCCGCCGTTTTCGGCGCGATCACCCCTCGCCGTCGTGAGTCTGCATCTCACGGCGGCGCCGCCGCGCCCGCGCAAGCTTCGGCCGGATCTCGCGATCTTTCCACCGCTCGAGAGCCTGATCCTGCGCGGTCTCGAGAAGGATCGCGCGGAGCGCCCGAGCTCGGCCGACGTATTTCGCGAGGATCTCCTGCGCATCGAGCGCGACTACGCGCGCTGGGCCAGGCGCTCCGGACCGGCGTCGGGCATCCCGGACGAAAGCCCGACGCTGCCGCCCGCCCCGCCGAGCCGTTCGCCGCGGAAGCCAGGTCTCGCGGCGGTGGCGGCCGTGCTCGCGGGCCTCGTACCGATCGCGTGGGTCAGCACGGACGAGCGCTCCTCG